>SLMR01000169.1 GCA_007133445.1 Aquisalimonas sp.
CAGCAATAACGGGAGCGCTGGCACGGCCTGATGCCGCACCAGCCGCCCCGGCCCCGGAGAGAGAGTTCATGCTGAGTCCATTGGAAGAGACCCTCCTGGCGGTGATGATGATCGTCATCATGCTGGGCATGGGCGCGTCGCTGACGTTCAAGGATTTCCGAATCGCCATGCGCCACCCCCAGGCCATCCTGGTCGGGTTCGCGTCCCAGTACATGTTCATGCCCTTCATCGCCTTTACCCTGGCGCGGGTCCTGCAGCTCACGCCGGAGCAGACCGTGGGGCTGGTGCTCATGGGCTGCATGCCCGGGGGCACCACGTCGAACATCTTCGCCTACTTCTCCAAGAGCCTGCTCAGCCTGAGCATCATGATGACGGTGTGCTCGACGCTCGCCGCCATTGTCATGGTGCCGCTGCTCATGGAGTTCTACACCGCGGGGATCGACGATACCTTCCGGATCCCGCCCGGCGAGATCATCGGCCTGCTGTTCGTTCTGCTAATCCCCACGCTGCTCGGCATGTGGTCCCGCAAGAAGAACGCCAACTTCGGCGCCGTGACGGAGCTGATCGGTGGCTTCATCGGCGTGATCGTCATTGTCTTCCTGATGGCCACCTGGGCGCCCCGCAACTGGGAGCTGCTGTTCACCACCGGCTGGGATGTCTACCTGGCGGTGATCCTGCTCGGCGTGATCGGCTTCCTGTTCGGTTACATTTTCGCCCGGGTGGTGCGGCTGAACCCGCAGAAGGCGCGCACCGTGTCACTGGAGACGGGGATTCAGAACGGGCCGCTCGGTGCACTGATCGTGATCATGGTGTTCTCCGGCGAGACCCAGCAGCTCATTCTGCTGATGCCGGTGCTGTACTCGTTCTTCATCATCATCACGTCCACGCTCGCAACCCTCTATTACCGCCGCCGCACCCGGATTGAGGAACTGGCCAGGGATCAGGCGAAGATCGAGCCGGCCAAGGCGTGACGCGCCGCCGTGCGGCCTCCGGCCCGTCGCCGGGGCCGCACGGCAGGTGTTGTGGTGGCGCGTCGCCGTCAACGGTGCATCAAGATGCACCCTACGCCCGGGGTCGACGGGTACGGCGACGCGGAGGAGGGGCTTGAGCCAACGGTGCATCAGGATGCGCCCGAAGAAGGGTCATCGGAATGGGCGGCGGCTCGACACCCGTAGGGTGCATCTTGATGCACCTTCTCCCGCCACGCCGACCGCCGTGGTTCACCGAGCGGTTCCTGGCGCGCATCAGCACGCATCCTCCGGTTGACCGGAAGGGCGCCCGGCGGTCGCTCTCAGTCCCCCCAGCTCGCGCCTTCGAGGGCATCCAGCGGCAGCTTGAGGTAGCGCTTGCCGTTGTCCTCGGGCTCCGGCAGGCGCCCGCCCCGGGTGTTCACCTGCAGTGAGTGCAGGATCAGCTTGGGCATGGGCAGGTCCTTGTCCCGCCGGTCGCGCAGGGTGATGAACTCTTCCCGGGAGGTGCCGGCAATGTGCGGGTTCTCCGCTTTCTGCTCCGCCACCGTACTCTCCCAGCGGGGCTCGCGGCCGTCAGGCATGTAATCATGGCCGGTAAACAGCCGGGTGCTGTCCGGCAGCGCGAGGATCTCCTGCATGCTGTCCCAGAGGCGGCCGGCATCGCCCCCGGGGAAGTCCGCCCTGGCCGTGCCGAAGTCCGGCTGGAACAGGGTGTCGTGCACGAAGGCCGCGTCGCCAATCACATAGGTGATCGACGCCAGGGTATGGCCGGGTGAAAAGAGCACGCGGCCCTCGAGGTTGCCCACCTTGAACGTGTCACCGGCGGCGAACAGGCGGTCCCACTGGGAGCCGTCCGTGGGCAGGTCGTTCCCGAGGTTGTAGATGTCACGCCAGAGGCGCTGGACCTGGGTCACTTCTGCACCGATAGCGGTGGGGGCGCCGAGCCTGTCGTGAAGGTAGCCCGCTGCGGAAAAATGATCGGCATGAGGGTGAGTGTCGAGAATCCACTCGACTTCCAGGCCCTCGTCGCGGATGTACGCCAGCAGGGCATCGGCGGAATGGGTGCCGGTCGCCCCGGATTTCTCCTCGAAATCCAGAACTGGGTCGATGATCGCGCAGCGCCGTGTCTCCGGGTCGCTGACCACGTACTGGATGCTGAACGTGCGCGGCTCGAAGAAGCCGGCGACGACGGGGTTGCCCTCGGAAACGCGCATGATCTCGGACACGAAAACGTTCTCCCTGTTGCTGTGCGGTCACGACAGCGAGCATCGCCTACTGTGGTTGGGTGACCGGCTGCCGTCTCTTCAGTCGCAGTACAACGCACGCAGTGGCGGGACTCAGTGATTAAGTCACACAGCTCGCGACATGGGACCATCGTGGAGGATCTCGATCCGGCCGCGGGCGAGCCGGATCCACCCGTCCCGCTCGAAGTCCTTCAGTAGGCGGCTGACAACCTCCCTGGCCGTGCCCAGTTCCACCGCGAGCGCCTGGTGGGTGATGCTCAGTGGGCTGTCCGCGGCATGGGCGCGCAGCCATTCCGTCAGCCGCACGTCCATGCGCTGAAACGCGATTTCCTCCACCAGCATCATCAGCGTGTCCAGGCGCTCACCATAGGAGGCCATGATCTGGCGGCGAAAGCCGGCAGATTGCGCCATGAGCTCGTCGAACAGGATGTAGGGCAGCACGATCACGGTCGTGGGCTGCTCGACGATGGCCTCGGCGCGATACCCGCGCCCCGCCATCAGGCAGCCGATAGAGAGCGTGCAGACGTCGGCATCACCGATCCGGTAGAGCACGATTTCGTGCCCGGAGCTGCCGGTCATCTGCACCCGGATGCTGCCGGAGAGGACCAGGGGCAGGCCCTGGCAACTGTCTCCGGCGCGGAAGACCTGCTGGCCCGAAGGCAGCTCCATGATGCGTGCACGTTCCTTCACTTTCTGCAGCAGCTCGGCCTCAAGGCCGGCGAACGCAGGATGCTCGGCCAGTTCCATGTTCCATTCCCCCGCTACTCTCGCCTATGGGACTCACTCATTCTGACGGGTTCGCGTATGGCTGTCATGACGCCCGAAGTAATTCGAACGAGGTATGTGACTTAGTCACTGATCCTGCCAGGCAAGCAGCGCATGCTGCCAGCATCACCAAACACATGCCGGAGGAAGGCAGTCATGTTCAAGCGCAATATGGGAACCGTCGATCGTGCGATTCGCGCCGTGGTCGGGTTGGTCTTGCTCGCCCTCGTCTTCACCGGCCCGCAGACCGCGTGGGGCTTGATCGGCGTCATCCCCCTGGCAACCGCGGCCCTCGGGTTCTGTCCCGCCTATAGCCCGCTGGGCCTCTCCACCTGCAAGCGTAGTACTCAAGCCAACTAAAGGGGAGTTTTACCATGATCAAACGCTTATCCGCGTCACTCC
>SLMR01000118.1 GCA_007133445.1 Aquisalimonas sp.
AGATATCCCTTCAAGGGACGTGGTGAGGGTTTCGGTAAGCCCGGTGGAAACATGCGTGATCTGCGGGTTAAATTCCGCTTCAGCTTCCGGGAAAGCGCGGACATAAATACGTGTGGACGAAATGTTTCCCTGGGGCGATGGTGCCACAATCATGGCGAATGTAAGAGCCTGAATGGGCCAGAATGCCAACATGATCGCGTTGCTGATACTTGCCCTTCTTGTGCTCATCTCCGCAGGTGCTCCGGGTCTCTGGGTACGTTGGATCATGCGGCGCTACCACCAGCCGCGTGACCGCTACCAGCTCACCGGCGCCGAGATGGCGCAGGATCTGCTGCACAGGCTGGAGTTCCCGTGGGTAGGCGTGGAACCGACGGAGCAGGGGGACCATTACGACCCCGAAGCCAAGTGCGTGCGCCTGACGCCGGCCAACTACCACGGCCGTTCATTGACCGCCGTCACCGTGGCCGCCCACGAGGTGGGCCATGCGGTGCAGGACGCCATCGGCTATCGACCGCTGCACTGGCGCGGCCAGCTGGTGCGCTGGGCGACGGCAGGGCAGCGCCTCGGTGCCGGGCTCCTGCTGGCCTTGCCGCTGCTGCTGGTGGTGACGCGCTCCCCGGCGCTGCTGGTGCCCGCCATCGCCCTGGGGCTGAGCGGACTGGCCATGGGTGTACTGGTCCACCTGCTGACGCTGCCCACGGAGTTCGATGCCAGCTTCCGGCGTGCCATGCCGTTGCTGGAGGCGGGCTATCTGCGCCCCGAGGATCGGCCCCATGCGCGCCGCATCCTGCGAGCCGCCGCGTTGACCTACGTTGCCGCGGCCGCCATGAGCCTGATGAACGTCTGGCTGTGGTTGCGGCTTTTGCGCCCGTGATGCTGGCCGGTGTGCCGAGCTGAGGGAAGATCACGCGGTGGCGCCGGGAACGTTCGGATTCGGCGCAATTGCCTGATATGCTTCGGACTAAAGGCGACTGGTAACGGTGCAACGAGGTGTCGCGAGATGACTCGGGAGAGCACGATCCTGGAGGCGGTGACGGGAGACATTACCCGGCAGGATGATCTGGACGCCGTGGTGAATGCCGCCAATGCCCAGCTCCTCCCGGGCGGCGGGGTTGCCGGCGCCATTCATCGCGCTGCCGGTCCGGAACTGGCGGAGGCGTGCCGGCCCCTGGCGCCCATTGCGCCGGGGCAGGCGGTGATTACCGATGCCTTCGGGCTGCCCAACCGGTGGATCATTCACTGCCTTGGACCGCGCCACGGTATCGACGAGCCGTCGGATACCCTCCTGGCCGATTGCTACCGCAACGCGCTGCGGCTTGCCGAGGCGCACGACGTCGAGCGCATCGGCTTCCCGGCGCTGTCCACGGGCGCCTTCGGCTATCCTTTTGCAGAGGCGGCGCGGGTGGCGCTGGATGCGGTGGATGATCTGCTCGGCGAGATGCGGCAGCCACCACGCCTGGTGCGCTTCGTGTTCTTCTCGGACAGTGACCGCCAGGCGTTCGAATCCATCAGAAGGCAGGGCTGAAGGAACCGCTCAGCCGGGGGAGGCCGAGTCCATGGCCGAGAACGGCTTTTGGGACATGCCGCGTGCTCCCTGCCGGACCCCGCGGTGGCACCGCGTCTGGTGCATGCGGCCGGTCCGTTAGTATACTCCCGCGCCGTTACGGTGCGTCAGGGTGTCCCGCATGAGTTATCTCCGCGAACTGATCCAGATCATGACCGATTTCTTCCGCATGCTCGGGCCTCTGCGCTCCGCCCTGGTCTGCGGGTCGGTGGTGGTCATGTTTTTCGCACCGCCAGCGGATGCGCGCACCATCTACGAGGGCATGGGCTTCGTGCGCACCATGGTCATGCCGGCAATCGCACCCCTGTTCGTTGTCGGGCTGCTGCTGGACGCCTTGATGTGCAAGGTGCTGATGAACGATCCGCACGGTGCCGGCGCCGCCCGTCTGCGGCCGGCCATGTGGACGGAGCTGATCGTGGCAGGGGTGCTGACTGTCGCCTATGCACCGTTCTTCCTGAGCATGACGGCGTAAGGTGGCGGTGAACGCGGACGTGCCGGCCGATGCGTTCAGTGCAGCCAGGCGTCCAGGGCCGTGAATGCCACGGCGCACAGCGCCAGCATCCATGCGGTATAGCCCGCGTTCCAGCGGGCGATGCGTAGACCGTCCACGCCGTAGCGCCCCTGGAAACTCAGGGTCAGTCCGGACAGCGGGCTGACACACACGCCCAGCGCCCAGGCCGCCAGGAATGTCGCCGCCAGCAGGCTGTGGTGGGGATCCAGCGGCTCCAGCAGCGGGCCGAACGCGGCAATGCCGATCACCGGATGCACGCCCACCACCGCCAGCAGGATCATGGCGACCAGCGTGAGCCACGCCTCCAGGGCCCCGAAGCTGTCGAAGGGCACCCAGCCATCCACGGTCGCCAGCACGCTGCCCAGGCCTGCGGCGAGCACGCCCGCGCCCAGGAACAGGGCCAGCTCGTTGACCATGCGCGGCAGATTGAAGTGCACCTGCTGGATGACCGCGCGGCGACCGGAGCGCCCCCGGGGTGCCAGCAACGCCAGGGTGAGCGCCGGCGCGAGCAGGGTGACCAGCGCGATCACCGAAATCTCCGGTACCAGAAAGTGGATGACAAGCACGGTCGCCGCCAGCCCGCCAGGCAGCACCAGGCTGTCGTAACGCACGGGGTAGCCCGGCAGGTCCGAGGTGGCGTGGCGACCCACCGACCAGTACGTGATCGCCAGTGCGGCCAGTGCCAGGGGCACCCCGGTGGCCAGCAGGTGGCGGAGCTGTGCCTCGGGTGCGAACACCAGCGCCGCCGCCATGGCCGCGAAGAAGGGTGACCAGAAAGCTGCGGCGGAGAACGAGCGCGTGAGCAGGATGGTGAGTTCCCGCGGCATGCCCACCTGCCGCGCGAGGCGGTCACCGACGATGAACACGGTAGACAGGTTGATGACCGCGCCGAACAGGTGCACGCCGGCCTGCGTGTTGCGGAATGCGCCCGGCCCCCTGGGCAGGGACCGCTCCGCGTCGGCACGTGGAACAGCGACCAGCTGCAGGAAGCTGACACCGATCAGCAGTGCGATCAGACCACTGTTGCCGGCCACCGCCCGCTCCCAGAGGATGTCGGCCTCCTGCATGAGTGCCCAGCCGATGCCGGCACCGCCGGCGAGCACCAGCAGACCGCTCTGCCAGCGGGAGCGCCCCCCCAGATCGGGCA
Source organism: Aquisalimonas sp. (assembly GCA_007133445.1). Next base: position 3,223 of record SLMR01000118.1, read on the forward strand.
GGAGCAGCAGGCAGGCCAGCCAGGCGCTCGCCCCGGCTGCGAGGCGGGCGTCCAGCACACCGAACGCCGTGAGCATCGAGAGCGATGCGGTCAGCACCAGCAGCCAGCCGGCCAGCTGTTGACGCAGCGGCGGTGTGGGCGGGGAGACGGACAT
>SLMR01000309.1 GCA_007133445.1 Aquisalimonas sp.
CGACGGCATGAAGACCTCCGAACTCTGGGGGTCCGACGACCTGAGCGATATCTCGGAGCTGCAGTGGCGGTTGTCCATGCCGGTAATGGTGATCACGCTCGGGCTCATGGCCATCCCGCTCAGCCGCAGTTCCCCCCGCGACGGCCGCTACGGCCGCCTGTTGCTGGCGGTGTTCGTCTATGCCGTGTACTCCAACGGGCTGACGGTGAGCCAGGGCTGGCTTGAGGATGGCAGCCTGCCGCCCTGGATCGGCTTGTGGCCCGTCCACGGGATTGCCGCCGCGGTTGCGTTGCTGTGGCTGGCACGCCAGTACGGGGCTCTGCGTCCGCGACGCCGTGGGCGCAACGGTAGACGGGGGACGCATGCGCATTCTTGACCGCTACATTGCCAAGGCGGTCATCGGCGGCAGCCTGACGGTCCTGCTGATCATCGTCTCCATGGAGCTGATCTTCTCTTTTGTCGAGGAGAGCGGCGATATCGACGAGGACTATTCCGCCTTTCAGGCCCTGCTGCACGTCGGGCTTACCGGCCCGCAGCGGGCCTACGAGGCGTTCCCCATCGCCACACTCATCGGCAGCCTGATGACGCTGGGCGGCATGGCGGCGCGGCACGAACTCGTCGTCATGCGCGCCTCCGGCATGTCGGTGCTCAATATCGGCCGTTCGGTCATGGTGGCGGGGCTGTTGCTCGCCCTGCTTGCGGCGGCCATTGGCGAGTGGGTGGCGCCACCGGCAGAGCGTGCTTCCCTGGAAGTGGAAGCCCAGGCGCGGGGCGGTGATGTATCCATGCTCAGCCGGGACGGGTTCTGGGCCCGGGACGGGCAGCGTTTCATCAGCGTCGGTTCGGCGCCGTCGGCGTCGCTGCTGGAGGATGTCCGCATCTACGCCTTCGACGAAGAGCGCCGCATGCGGGAAGTGCTCACCGCCACCCGCGCCGCGTATGCCAACGGCGGCTGGAATCTCCACGACGTGCAGCGCAATCGCTTCGTGGAGGGCAACGTGGAAACGGAGCGGGAACAGGACTACTTCTGGGAGGCGGGGCTGGAGCCCCAGGTCCTGGACGTGGTGGTGGTCGACCCGGAAACGCTCTCCATGGCGGAGTTGTGGACCTACATCCGCTACCTGCAGCGCAATGAGCTGGAGAGCGATCGCTATGAACTTGCCCTGTGGCTGAAGATCGGGACCCCCATCGCCACGCTGACCATGCTGCTGCTGACTATCCCGCTGGCGTTCGGCTCCCTGCGCTCCACCGGGGCAGGGCAGCGCATCTTCGTCGGCGTGATGATCGGGATCGCGTTCTACCTGACCAACCGGCTGCTGAACCACCTGGGGCTGGTTTACGGCATTCCGCCCATGATCAGCGCCCTGCTGCCCACGCTCATCTGTCTGGCGGCGGCCATTTATTTCACCGCGCGCATACGTTGACGCCCGGGCTCAGCGGAACTCGTAGGGTGCATCTTGATGCACCTTCCCGGCTCTGATAACCGCCGTGACGGGTGACCGGACCCTCGATCATTGTCCCTTGGGGATGACGATCAGGCGCGTGCCGGCCAGGCGGTCGTGCCACGCCAGACGGTCGCGGCTGCCAAGGCTCCAGATGAACACCGCCAGCACCGGCAGCCAGACGATGCCTGCCAGCCCCTGGCGATGTGCCCAGAGCAGGGCCACGGCCAGCGGGATCCAGGCCAGCAGCGCGGCCACGTAGCGCATGCCGGCATCGCGCAGTTGTACCGGCTCCCCGTCGGCGCGCACCAGGCGCACCCGCCAGGCCCGCATCCCCAGTGTCTGACCGCCGTGGGTCCAGCACATGGCGAAGAACCCGAACACCACCAGCAGCAGATAGCCCTGGTAGAGGAAGGTGGCCGGGCCCAGGCCCTCCACCGCCTCGCCGCCGGTGATCGGCAGCAGCAGGGCCGTGGCTGCCATGAGCACGGCGAACACCAGCATGGAATCGTAGGTCAGGGATGCCAGCCGTCGCATCAGGCCGGGGGGGACTGCCTCGGTTTGCGACATGCTTACTGGACCATCATTGGGCAGGCGATGACTCGGGGGAGCCGAAATATGGCGCTCCCACGGGGACTTGAACCCCGGTTTCCGCCGTGAGAGGGCGGCGTCCTGGACCGCTAGACGATGGGAGCGTGACGTCGTTTCCGCGCAGGGCGTCGGGGGATTCTCCCTCGCCGCCGTGCGGGTGGTATTATACGCGCTCACTTCACTGGCTCAAGCTTGGACTCCGTGACAGAACAGGAACTCGAGCAACTACGCGCGGGCATACGCGTCATCCCCCGGGAAGACCATCAGGTCTCCCGGAAGAACATCAGCGACAAGGCCCTCAAGGTCCTCTACCGGCTGCACAACGCCGGCTTCGAGGCGTACCTGGTGGGCGGAGGTGTGCGTGATCTGTCCCTTGGCCGCGAGCCGAAGGATTTCGACGTGGCCACCGATGCGCGCCCGGAGGACGTCAAGGATCTGTTCCGGAACTGCCGCCTCATCGGGCGCCGCTTCCGCCTGGCCCATGTGCACTTCGGTCGCGAGATCATCGAGGTCGCGACCTTCCGTGCACTGCACGATCCGGAGGCCGATGGCGGTGACGGCGACGTGGAGATGGAGAACGGACGCATCCTCCGGGACAACGTTTACGGCAGTCTCGAAGAGGACGCCTTCCGGCGGGATTTCACCATCAACGCGCTGTACTACAACATCGCCGATTTCTCCGTGGTGGATTTCGCCAACGGCCTGAGCGATCTGGAGGAGGGCAGGCTGCGGCTCATCGGTGATCCGGCCACCCGCTACCGCGAGGATCCGGTGCGCATGCTCCGGGCCGCCCGGTTCGCGGCCAAGCTCGGTTTCCGCATCGACAAGGCCACCGGTGCACCGATTCCGGACATGGCGGAGTTGCTGGACCACATCCCCCAGGCGCGCCTGTTCGACGAAGTGATGAAGCTGTTCATGGCGGGCGCCGGCGCGGAAACCTTCGCCATCCTCCGCCAGTACGGTCTGTTCGGGCACCTGTTCCCCCAGACGGAAGCCAGCCTGGACGGGGATCAGGGCGAAGTGTGGGACCTCTTCATCCTGCGTGCTCTGGAGAACACCGACCGGCGCATCAACGAAGACAAGCCCGTGACACCGGCCTTCCTGTTCGCGGCGCTGCTTTGGCCACGGGTCAGCGAGCGTGCCGAACAGCTCGCGGAGGACGCCGCGCTGTCGCCGGCGCAGGCCCTGCAGGAAGCCATTGCCGAGGCGGTGAGCCTGCAGCTGGAACGGGTGGCCATTCCCAAGCGCTTCAGCGTGCCCATGCGCGAGATCATGCTGCTGCAGCCGCGTCTTGAGCGCTATCAGGGCAAACGTGCCCGGCGGCTGTTGTCCCATCCGCG
>SLMR01000236.1 GCA_007133445.1 Aquisalimonas sp.
CACCCACCCTTGAAGTGGTGAGTCGGGAATTCCGGATCTACTCCTACAGCCCGCTCGGGGAGGACGGCTACAGCCTGGAACTCGGGTTCAGCCCGACCAGGGTCGACGAGCTCTTTCGCGGAATGGAAGAGCGCATATCGAGCCGGGAGACCTATGACGGAGCCCTGTACTTCCTGTTCCACGATCAGTGGTTGATCCCCCTTGGATACCAGACTGCCATCCAGGGGTTATCCAAGGTCGAGGCCTACGAGGTGATTCCCGAGGTTACGGCGGAAGCGCGTCGCCGTTTTCAGGAGGCGATCGCGCAGCGCGGCATCTACACGCCGGAAACTGGCGACGGTGCTCACTATGCCTGGCTCGACCGCATCCGGCTGGACGAGCGCCACAATCTTGATGTCCTGGCACGGATCGAGTTGCACGAATCCGGCACGGCAGGGATCCGGACTATTCTGATCGCTGTGCTCGGTATGGTTGCCGTGCTCATGCTGGTCGCAACACTCGCATTTCACCAGATCGCCAGACAGGCTTTCGTCATACCGCTTCGCCGAATCGCCTCGGCCGCTGCCAACCGCAAACCCATCCCCCTTGAGGGCCCGCTGCAGCGAGTGAGGGAATTGCGCCTCCTCGCTGAACATGTCAACGAGGGATTGACCTTCACCGAGCGGGAAATTGCAGGCCTGGATCACCTGGCACACACGGACGGGCTCACGCGTTTGCCGAATCGCATGGGCATCGACAAGCGACTGGCCGCAATGGCGAGCAACCACTACGACCGCGGCCGGCCGATGGCGCTGGTCATGGTCGATCTGGATCACTTCAAGGCGCTGAACGATACACACGGTCACAAGGTCGGTGACCGTGTCCTCGAACGCGTTGCTGCCACGCTGAGTGCGAATCTGCGCGAGTCCGATGTGGTGGGCCGATGGGGTGGTGAAGAGTTTGTCGTCCTCGTCGCCGACGCCGAAGAAATTCAGGCTGGCAGAATCGCCGGGAAGCTACGAGAGGCAATCATGAACGATGCCATGCTGAAACAGTACGGCATTACCGCGAGTTTCGGCGTGAGCGTTCTGCGTCCACATGGCAGCCTGGACGCGGTTTTCGAGGGCGCTGATCGCGCCCTGTACACCGCCAAGCGCCTGGGCCGGAACCGGGTTGAGCCGCAAGTCAGCGAGTAGTCGACAGCGCAGAATACGCGCGGTGATCCGCCGGCTTCGGCGCTTCCTTGGCCCGCCTTACGGACCGATGACCTCAAGGCAGGAATGAATACTGTAGACCGCTCGATGCGCCGCTCGGTCCGGATTATCGCCTGGATGCTCGGATTCCTCCTTCTCCTCCCGGGTCTAATGCTGGCGTTCTTCTACGTTCAGTCACCGCCTGATGCCGGCGAGCCGTTGGCAGATGCGCGGGAGATCCCGCACCCGACCGTGACCGCCCACCGGGGTGCGTCCTGGATCGCCCCGGAGTCGACCGCAGCAGCGTATGAACTGGCCCGCGATGTCGGCGCCCACTACCTGGAGGCGGACCTTCAGCGGACCAGAGACGGCATGATCGTGGCGTTTCACGACCGCACACTCCGGCGCACGACCAACGTGGAGGAAGTCTTTCCGGAGCGCGTGCATGAGCCCATCGAACGCTTCACGCTGGACGAACTCAGGAAGCTCGATCACGGCAGCTGGTTCAACGAGGCGTTCCCCTCGCGCGCCCGTGACAGCTATGCCGGGCTCGGGCCGGTCACACTCCAGGAGCTGCTCACGATCGCCGAGGACGGCAATAACAACCCCGGACTCTATCTCGAGACCAAGGCTGCGGAACGCCATCCCGGCATCGAAGACGACATCCTGGAGATCCTGGAGGACGCCGGCTGGCACCCCGATGCGCCCACGCCCGATCCGCCCGACCCGGCTGCGAACGAGCAGTTCGGGGCGCCAAACGTCGATGTCGCAAGCGGTCGGGCCCGCATCATCTTCCAGTCGTTTCACCCCCCGAGCGTCGACACGCTGGTCACCCTCGCCCCCGATGTGCCTGTCGTGTATCTGATCAGCCGACGCATGGCCCGGGCGGACGGATTCACCACCCACCTGGATCGGGCCGTCGACATGGGCACTGCCGGCGTGGGTCTGGGCAGACAACTCGGATTCCCGTGGCAAATAAGGCAAGCGCATGACCGCGAGCTGCTCGTCCACAACTACACGATCAACAGCCCCTGGCAAATGCGCCAGCTCCGGTGGTCCGGCGCGGACGGCATCTTTACCAACCGCAGCGACGTGGCACTGGAAACCTATGGTTGGGCCGATGAGATCGACGTGGCTGCGATCATCCAAGCGCGGGGAGACTGAATTCAGGCGTTGAACCGCACCTCCCCCAGCCGCGACACGTCGTAGCCACCCATGGCATCTGCCCGGCCGCTGAGGCGCTCGCCACGGGCAAAGGCCAGCAGCCGCTGTACCGGCGGTTCGAAATACACCCGCCGGCGCATGGCCAGATCAAAGACCTCGTCGTGCAACGGGATGAAATCAAGACCGTGGCGCCGGGCCGCGGCCTCCACCGCCAGCCCCGTATCCGCCTCGCCTTCACGCACAGCCAAGGCCAGATCGTCCTCGCTGAGGGAGGCATGGGGCGTGAAGTGTAACGCCGCGGCATCAACCCCGCGGCGCTCCAGCAAGACCCGGAACAGTGCATCCGCGCCGGCCTCGCGCTGCCGGTGGGCAACTCGCACGCCGTTCGAGATCAGGTCGTCCAATCCGTGAATACCGCGAGGGTTGCCCGTCTGGACCAGCAACCCTTGCGTGCGCCGCGCCCAGTGGATGATCACCAGATCCGGCATGCCGGTGAGGCCGAGTTGCGCCGGCTCGTTGTAATCGCCGGTGGTGCGGTCGATAACGTGCAGCCCGGCCACCATGGCCTCGTTGCGAAGCAGCCGGCGCACCCCGTCACCGCTGCCGTGGCACAGGAAGGCCAGATCCGCGCCGGATTCGCGCACGGCCCAGTCAAGCAGTGGGTCCTGGCTGCCGGCGAGCACGGGAGGAATGGTTATACGCGGCGCCTGATCCCCCTCCAGATGGCTCATGACCCAGAGGTCGACGCTGTCCCGCGGAAACAGCAGCTTGCCGGTGACCTTCGTGCACGGGATCGAGCCCTGGCGCGCCAGATCGTAGATCTTGCGCTCCTTCATGCGCAGGCGCGCCGCCACCTCGGCGGTAGTCAGGTACTGATGGGTGCGCTGGCTGTCGTCATTCATTGTCATTTGACTGCATATTTTTCGTTTCAGTGTGCGGGACTGACAAAAAGTGAACAGAATGCAGGGAATATAGCAGCATCCGTAAAAGAAGATGGATAACGCGTTCCAGGCAGCCTTCCGGCTGATTGTGG
>SLMR01000186.1 GCA_007133445.1 Aquisalimonas sp.
CGCCTCCTGGTTGATGATCCAGGTGTCGTCGCTGATGCTGAAGGAGGGCTGCACATGGTACGGCGCCACCTCGTAGAGGCTCATGCTGTCCGCGCCCTGAAAGGCACCCCAGTGACCGCCGTCGACCACGCCGGTCGACAGCGCCTGGTAGAGCTCCTCGCCATCGATCCACTGGGTTGCCGCGCCAGCCTCCGACAGCATGGTGGCGCCGAACCCGGCGGTGGATATCCGCATGCCTTCGAAGTCCTCCAGGGACTCGATGGGCTCGGAGACGACGATGTCCTGGGTGAGCAGCTTCTCCGGATAGTAGAAGACGCCGTATTCGGCCGCCTCCTCCTGGATCATCTCCCGGAAGCCCATGTGCTCATAGAAGTAGACGGCCTCCCAGATATCCTGGAACGAGAACGGTAGCCCGGATGCCACCCCGGCAAGGCTCAGGCGGTCGCGCCAGAAGAACGGGGACCCGCTCCCCATCTCTACGACCCCTCGCTCCACGGCGGAGAAAATTTCGTCGGTGCTGAAGAGCTGGCCGGCTTCATAGAGCTCCAGTTCGAGCCGGCCGTCCGTGCGCTCATACAGCTCGTCGCGCAGCGTCACCAGGCTGGCGTCGTAGGAAGTACTGGCACTCGGCCAATGGGACTGGACCCGCCAGGTGATGGTTTCGTCAGCCTGGACAGTACCCAGGGGAAGGCCCAAGGCGGCGGCAGTTCCAAGCGCAACGGCCGATTTGGTGGCAGACGTCATCCAAGTCATGCGTTCTCCTCCTTACCAGGCGGGCCCAGCTTGTACTTTTCGTAGGAAAGGGATGCAGGGTCGATGATGCGGATGGTCGGGTAGCGCGGTCAATTACGCTGTTACCGGCAAGCCGGGGCTCGTGCGGAGTTTGAGTATTGTGACGGGTCGCGGCTTACGCCGCTCCTACGTCGGGGTTCGGGATTTTCTCAACAAGACTGTTGACCTTCCAATTATTGGAAGGTCTAAGCTGGCGCCCATTCATGGTTATGGCACTGGACGGACAATGAACGGGACCCCACAGTCAACACTGCGCACCTGGTTCATAGGTGTCTCCGGGATGAGCTGCGCCTCCTGCGTCGGCCGGGTGGAGCGCGCACTGCGCGCGGTACCGGGCGTGCAGGACGCGCAGGTGAACCTGGCCACCGAGCGGGCGCAGATCACCCTGGACACGCAAACGGGAAACCTTGACGACGTGGTGGCCGCGATCCGCGATGCCGGCTTTGCGCCGCGCACGGAGACTGTGGAACTGGCTGTCGGCGGCATGAACTGCGGCGGCTGCGTGAGCGGCGTGGAGCGGCGGCTCGGTGCAGTGCCCGGGGTCGCGGAAGCCAGTGTGAACCTGGCTACCGGTAAGGCCACGGTCACGGTGCTGGCCGGCGTGGCATCCGCCCAGGACCTGATCGACGCCCTCGGCGAGCGTTATCCTGCCACCCGAATCGATGATGCCGGTGCGCATGCGCGGGAATCCGGAAGCAGGCATGACGACGAAGCAAACCGGCTGAAGCGCGCGCTGGGCGTCGCGGTCCTGTTCACCGTCCCGCTGTTCATCCTGGACATGGGGGCGATGCTGTTTCCGCCAATGCATGCGTTCCTGCAGTCCGCTGTGGGGCAGCAGAACCTCTACTACCTGTTCTTCCTGTTGGCCACGGTGGTCCAGTTCGGACCGGGCCTGCGGTTCTACCGCCTGGGCTGGCCGGCGCTGATGCACGGATCGCCGGACATGAACTCCCTGGTGATGCTGGGCACCAGCGCCGCGTGGGGGTATTCGGTGGTGGCCACGTTCCTGCCGCAGGTGCTCCCCGCGGGCACCGTGCACGTCTACTTCGAGGCCTCGGCAGTGATCATCACCCTGATCCTGGCCGGCCGCTACCTGGAGGCCATCGCCAAGGGCCGCACCGGGGAAGCCATTCAGCGGCTGTTGAGCCTGCAGGCCCGCACGGCCCGGGTGCAGCGTGACGGCGAACCGGTGGAGATCGGTATCGACGAGGTGCTTGTCGGCGATGTGGTCATCGTGCGTCCCGGGGAAAAGATCCCGGTGGACGGCGAGATTCTTGACGGCAGTTCCTGGATCGACGAGTCCATGGTCACCGGCGAACCGATACCGGCGCAGAAGGAGGCCGGCAGCAAGGTCATCGGCGGCACCATCAACAAGACCGGCAGCTTCAGCTTCCGCGCAACCAAGGTGGGTGCCGACATGCTGCTGGCGCAGATCGTGCGCATGGTGGAGGAGGCCCAGGGCTCGAAACTGCCCATTCAGGCCCTGGTGGACCGCTTCACCGCCTGGTTCGTGCCGGTGGTCGTGGCCGTTGCCGTGCTGACCTTCGCCATCTGGATGCTGGCCGGGCCGGCACCGGCCCTGACCTTCGCCCTGGTCAACGCCGTGGCGGTGCTGATCATCGCCTGCCCCTGCGCCATGGGCCTGGCCACGCCCACCTCCATCATGGTGGGCACCGGCAAGGGCGCGGAGATGGGTGTGCTGTTCCGGCGCGGCGAGGCGCTGCAGACCCTGCGCAACGCCGACATCGTCGCCCTGGACAAGACCGGCACCCTGACCCGCGGGCGCCCGGAACTCACGGACATGGAACTGGCGCCGGGCCAGGACCGCACAGAGATCCTCGGCCTGATCGCCGCTGCCGAGAGCCGCTCGGAACACCCCATCGCCGAGGCGCTGGTGGAGGCGGCCCGCGCGGCCGGCGCTCCGCTCCGGGATGCGGAGTCCTTCGAGGCGCAACCCGGCCGGGGCATTTCGGCCGAAGTGGGCGGCAAGCGGATCCAGGTGGGCTCGTCCCATTTCATGACCGAACTCGGGCTCGCCCCGGAGGTGTTCACCGAGGCCAGCGAGCGCCTGGCGGACGACGGCAAGACGCCGCTGTACGCGGCCGTGGACGGACAACTCGCCGCGGTCATCGCCGTGGCCGACCCGATCAAGGAAACCACCCCGGCGGCGATCCGCGCTCTGCACGCCGAGGGTCTCCGGGTCGCCATGATCACCGGGGACAACCGGCGCACGGCGGAGGCCATCGGCCGCCGACTCGGCATCGACCAGGTGGTGGCCGAGGTCCTGCCCGCCGGCAAGGTGGATGCGATCCAGGAGCTGCAGAGCAACGGCAGCCGTGTCGCCTTCGTGGGCGACGGCATCAACGACGCCCCCGCCCTCGCCCAGGCGGACGTGGGGGTTGCCATCGGCACCGGCACGGACATCGCCATCGAATCGGCCGAGGTGGTGCTGATCTCGGGGGACCTGCGCAACGTCCCCAACGCCATTGCGCTGTCCCGGGCGACCATCCGCAACATCAAGCAGAACCTGTTCTGGGCCTTCGCCTACAACACCAGCCTGATCCCGGTGGC
>SLMR01000431.1 GCA_007133445.1 Aquisalimonas sp.
GGAAGTCAGGATTCAGGCGCAGGCTCACCCGCGGCGTATGTCCGTACTCGGCGCCCAGTTCTGCCACCGCCTCCATCTGGGTGCGGGATTCGATGCCGATGGTGATGCCGGCCTGCAGGGCCTGGGCGATCTCCGCGCGGCGTTTGCCGGGGCCGGCGAAGGAGATGTCCGGGGCGGCGGCTCCGGCCGCCAGGGCGCGGTCGATCTCGCCGCCAGAGGCGACGTCCAGCCCGTCCACCCGCGGCGTGAGCCAGGCCAGCAACGCAGGCATGGGGTTGGCCTTGACGGCGTAGCTGAGCCGGGCGCGTTCCGGCAGGTGGGCGCGGAGGTGCTGCAGCCGCTCCGCGATGACGCGGCCGTCGTAGGCGTAGAACGGGGTGCCCAGCTCGTCCGCCAGCGCCTCCACGCTGCGCCCGCCCAGGTGCAGCACGGGCTGGCCGGTGTCGAACGGGGGGGGAATGCGCACGGTGTCGGGCTGGCTGGCCATGATTCAGTCGGCGTCCGGGGTGAAGTGGGTCTGGTGGCGGCGGCGCAGGGCCTCGCGGTCGATTTTGCCATTGGGGCTGCGGGGCAGCGAATCCGCCTCGTGGAGGATGTCGCCCGGGACCATGAAGGCGGGCAGCGCTTTCTGGCAGGCGCTGCGCAGGGCGTCGGTGTCGGCGGCCTGCGGGCCGGTTACGAGGGCCAGAATCCCCTCGCCGAGCACCGGGTGGGGCACACCCACCACGGCCGCGTCCTCCACCAGTCCGGTGGTGTGGAGGATTTCCTCTACTTCGGTGGGGCTGATGCGGTAGCCGGAGCTCTTGATCATGTCGTCGCGGCGGCCCATGAAGTAGAGGAAGCCGTCCTCGTCCTGCTGGACCAGATCCCCCGACCACACGGCCGGCTGTTCCAGCGGCAGCTCCCCCGGCTGCCCGGGCGCCGGGCGGAAACGCTCCCGCGTGCGCTCCGGGGCGTTCCAGTAGCCCATGGCCACCAGCGGGCCGCTGTGGACCAGCTCCCCCGTCTCCCCGGGCGCACAGGTTGCACCGTCCGGGTGAACCACCTGGATGCGGGCGTTGGGGATCGGCTGGCCCATGGAGTCCGGCCGGCGGTCCAGCTCTTCCGGCGGAAGGTAGGTGGAGCGGAATGCTTCGGTGAGCCCGTACATGAGGACGACGCGAGTCTGCGGCAGAGTGGCGCGCAGCCGGTCCAGGGTGCTGCGCGGCAGCTTGCCCCCGGAATTGGTGATGTAGCGCAGGTGGCTGGCGATGCCCGCGGGCCAGTCGCCCTGTACGAGCTGGTTCCACAGGGGCGGCACCCCGGCGAGGCCGGTGATGCGCTGGTCGTCCATGATCCGCAGCAGCTCCTTCGGCCACAGGTAGTCGACCAGGAAGGCGGTGCCGCCGGCATGCAGCGCGGTGGTGACCTGGTTCAGGCCGTAATCGAAGCTCAGGGGCAGGGCGGCGAGGATGCGGTCGTCCGCGGTGTTGGCCAGGTAGCTCACCACGCTCTCCACGCCGGCAATCAGGTTGCGGTGGCTGAGCACCACGCCCTTGGGCCGTCCGGTGCTCCCGGAGGTGTAGAGGATGAGGGCGGGGTCGGTCTCCACGCGGCGCGGCAGCGGTGCGGTGGGCGGCGTATCGGTGAGGGCGGGCCAGCCGTTATCGGGGTCGTCCACGGCGAGGGTCAGAGCATTCGTGACGGTGTCAGGGATGGCGTCCTGTTCGCGCAGTAGCGTGAGGCGCTGGCCGGCGGTGATCATGCCGCTGGCGCCGCAGTCTGTCAGGACATGGTTCACCTGCTGTGGCTTCAGCGCCGGGTTCACCGGCACGGCGATGCCGCCCGCCAGGGTGATGGCGAACAGGGCGGCCACCGTCTCCGGGCGCTTGTCCAGGTAGACGGCCATCCGGTCGCCGGGCGTGAGGCCGCGCTCGTGCAGCCCGCGACCGGCGCGCAGCACCTGATCGGCCAGGTCGGCGTACGACCAGTGCGCGCGGCGGGTCTGCAGCGCTGTGGCGTCGGGCCGGGGCTGGGCCGCGGTCAGCGGGATGTCGTGGAACAGTGTCAGCATCGCGGTTCGGTCCCTGAATTGCGACAGGGTCGACGTGTTGCTCGGGGACCGAACGTTAACATGCCTCATCCGCGCGTTGATCTTCGAGGGCGCGCCATTGATAATCCGAAGCGTCTCAAGAGCGCGACACCGTCACGGGCTGGCGGGAGCGCAGCCGGGAAAGCGCATGTCGCCGAGAGGACTGATCACGCATGCCCACGTCGGAAGAAATCAAAACGATCCTCGACGAAGCGCTGGCGCTCGAGGGGCGCGCCCTCGCCTTCACCCGCGAGAGCGAACTGCTGGGCGCCGTGCCGGAGTTCGATTCCATGGCCGTGGTGTCGCTCATCGCCGCCCTGGAAGAGCGTCTTGGCATCGTCGTGGACGATGACGACATCACCGCAGAGACCTTCGAGACCGTGGGCAACCTGGTGGACTTCGTGCAGGAGAAGTACGAGCAGCAGCAGGTGTCCTGAGGGCGTGTTCTTGGTGTTGTGAAGGTGCACCAAGACGCACCCGACGTGGTTCCGCGGACCCTAGCATGGCACGCCGGCTCGGTGACGCTGTCGTAGCGTGGGCGTGCCTCGATGCCTCGATGCGCCATTTCCTCCGCTGATCGCGGCTCACGCCGCTCCTACGGGGTCTTGGGATGTCGCGGCTTACGCCGCTCCTACGCGGGCTCTGGCCAGACGTAGGGTGCATCTTGATGCACCTTCTTCCGGCAAACCGCCTGTGGTGGCTCGTCCGACGTGTTTTGCGGTGCATTAAAATGCACCCTACGCGGTGTTGATTCGGCCAAGCCCCTTAGGAGCGGCGCAAGCCGCGACCAGCCATCAGCGACATTCGAAAGCCCCTGTAGGAGCGGCGTAAGCCGCGACCACCCTCGGCGCCCTAATACCGCCGGTTCCGCTCCCAGTCCAGCGCCGTGCGCACGATCAGGTCCAGGTCGTCGTAGCGCGGTTCCCAGCCGAGCTTGCCGCGGATGCGGTCGGCGTTGGCCACCAGGCGGGCAGGGTCGCCCGGCCGGCGGTCGGTGTAGGTGACCTCGAGCGGCGTGCCGTTGACGCGGTTCACCGTCTCCAGCACTTCCAGCACGCTGTAGCCGTGGCCGTAGCCGCAGTTCAGGGTGAGGGATTCGCCGCCATCGCGCAGGTGGTCCAGGGCCAGCACGTGGGCGTGGGCCAGGTCTTCCACGTGGATGTAGTCGCGGATGCACGTGCCGTCCGGGGTGGGGTAGTCGGTGCCGAACACCTGTAGCCCCTCGCGCACGCCGGCGGCGGCTTCGGCCGCGACCTTGATCAGCAGCGTGGCCTTCGGGGTGGACTGGCCGA
>SLMR01000297.1 GCA_007133445.1 Aquisalimonas sp.
AACATCTCCTCGATCACGTGCCCGTGAGAGTAGTCCTGGTTGATCAGGTACACCTGCTCGACGTCGTCGCGGTCCATCATGTAGTTGGTGAGCGCTTCGAGCTTGATCGTGCTGTCCGCGTCGAAGCGGAAGTGCCAGAAACTGCACCGCTCGTTGGTCAGGGACGGGTCCACGGCCGCATAGTTCAGGTAGAGCAGCTGGTTGTCCGGGTTGCGCCGGTTGTTGCGACTGACGGTTTCAATGATCGCGCCCGCCACATCCGAGCCGTTGCCCTGGACCACGTAATCGATGCCGCGATCCGCAGCCCGCTGTACCAGCTGTGCCGATTCGGAGGCGCTCTGACTGTTGTCCATGGGCACGATTTCGATCATCCGGCCACCGATACCGCCCTCGTCGTTGATGCGGTCGGCTGCAAACCGGAAGTGCTTCAGTCCGGCGTCGCCTACGTTGGCGAAGGGGCCGGAGAGGGGATCGATGAAACCGATTCGGATGGTGTCATCTGCCTGACTCGTTGCCAGACCGGAGAGCATCAGTGCACCTGCGGTCACCAGACCGGCAAGCACACCACGGGTGCGGTGGGGGTTCTGCATGATTCTCCTCCAAGTGACGGGCAAAGGGCCGCCACGCTCTTATTGTGGCCCGACGCGTTTTTGCCAGGCCGCTCTTTTTCCGTGCCACCGGTCACAGCCGGCTTCGCCTTCTTTGTATGCGGTTGGAATCGAAAACGCAATCCCCGGAACCGTATTCCGCCTGGCGGAACACCTCGCAGAACCCGACAGGCTAGTCCTCCACCTCACGCCTCTCCTTCTCGCGGGTCCAGGTACTGGTGCGGCCGAAGGCGGCCATGCCCACGTAGCCCCGCAGGTCGAGCTCGTCACCGTCCTCGGAGAGGTCCATGCGCGCCCGGTAGGTATTGCCGCTCTCTGGATCGTAGATGCGTCCGCCGCCCCAGCGCCGGTCCCGGCTGTCGTCGGGCTCCATGTCCCGGAGCATCTGCAGCCCCAGGATCTCGCGGTCGCGGAGATCGGGATCATCGTTGTTTGTATCGCGCAGGGGCTCGCCATCGTCGCCCCTGGGCTCCTCCAGCCAGACGATCCGGCCGCAGATGACCTCCGAGCCTTCCTCACACGGAGCCAGTTCGATCTGCGCCGTTCCCTCCTCCGAGAGCCAGTAGCCCTGCACGTCGGCGTGGACGGCGAACGGGATCCCGAGGGCCAGGCCCAGGGATAGCAGCGTAACGGTCGGGTAGCGCATGGAAGTCCCTCCTCCCTGCCGGGCGCGGCTCAGGCCGCCTTGCGATAACGGCGCAGGAAACGCTCGAGTTTGTCCAGCGCCTGTTCCAGGTCCTCGAGGTGAGGCAGGAACACCATGCGCAGGTGGTCCGGCGACGGCCAGTTGAAGGCCGTGCCCTCCACCAGCAACAGATGCTCCTGGCGCAGCAGGTCCAGCACCACCTGGCGATCATCCTGCACCGGGTACACGGTGGGATCGAGACGCAGGAACAGGTACAGCGCCCCCATGGGTTGCTGGCAGCTCACCCCCGGAATGGCGTTGACCCGCTCCCACGCCAACTGGCGCTGCTCGTGCAGTCGACCGCCCGGCGCCACCAGGTCGTTGATGCTCTGATACCCCCCCAGGGCCGTCTGAATGGCGAATTGGGAGGGAACGTTAGCGCACAGGCGCATGGACGCGAGGATGCTCAGCCCTTCCACGTAATCGGCCGCCCGGTCCTTGCCGCCGGAGAGGAACATCCACCCGGAGCGGAAGCCGGCGGCGCGGTAGCTCTTGGACAGCCCGCTGAAGGTGATGCAGAAGGTGTCACCCGCGAGCTTGGCCAGGGGAATGTGCTGCGCCCCGTCGTAGAGGATCTTGTCGTAGATCTCGTCGGCGAACAGAACCAGGTCGTGGCGGCGGGCAAGCTCCACCACCTGCCGCAGGGTCTCCTCGCTGTAGACTGCGCCCGTGGGGTTGTTGGGGTTGATGATCACGATGCCGCGGGTGCGGTCCGTGATCTTCGCCTCCATATCGGCCAGATCGGGTTCCCAGCCCTTCGCCTCGTCGCAGAGGTAGTGTACCGGCCGGCCACCGGAGAGGCTCACCGCGGCCGTCCACAGGGGGTAGTCCGGTGCCGGAATCAGCAGCTCGTCGCCGTTGTTGAGCAGGCCCTGCATCGCCATGACGATGAGCTCGCTGACCCCGTTGCCCAGGAAGATGTCCTCCAGCTCCACGTTGGTGATACCGCGCTGCTGGCAGTGCTGCATCACGGCCTTGCGGGCCGAGAAGATCCCCTTGGCATCGGAATAGCCCTGGGCGGCCGGCAGGTTCCGGATGACGTCCTGCAGGATCTCGTCCGGCGCTTCCAGGCCGAACGGGGCCGGATTGCCGATGTTGAGCTTGAGGATGCGATGGCCCTCGTCCTCCAGGCGCTTGGCCTCTTCGAGGACAGGGCCGCGGATGTCATAGCAGACATCCGCCAGTTTGTGGGACTTGCGAATCAGTGACACGGCCGGCTCCGGCGTTGGTCGCGTGGAAAAACAGTGCTGCTGGAGTATAACGGGCAGTGACGGGCCGAGGAACCTGACCCCTTCCGGAAACAGGGATTTACCTGGCAGACGGACCGCGGTAATGTTTCGCCCATACGGTAGAGTATGGACGCCGCCGCTTCCGCCACAACACACGAGGAGACACCCGAGCCATGACCGACTACACCGCCCCGACGCGTGACATGCGATTTGTGATGCAGGAGCTGCTGGACTTCGACGCCATTGCCGGTCTGCCCGGGTTCGAGGAGGCGAGCCCGGAGCTTGTCGATGCGGTGCTCGAGGAGGCGGCGAAGTTCGCCGGCGGTGTGCTGGCGCCGCTGAACCAGTCGGGCGACCAGGCTGGCGTGCGCTGGGACGATGGGGCGATCACCATGCCCGAGGGGTTTGTTGAGGCCTACCAGCAGTTCGTCGATGGCGGCTGGAACGGGGTGCAGTGTGACGAGGCCTTCGGCGGCCAGGGGCTGCCGGAGCTGGTGGCCACCGCCACCCAGGAGATGTGGCAGGCGGCGAACATGAGCTTCGCCCTGGGCCCGCTGCTCACCGCCGGGGCCATCGAGGCGCTGCACGCCCACGGCTCCGAGGCCCAGCAGACGACCTACCTGTACAAGCTCGTCTCCGGCGAGTGGTCGGGGACGATGAACCTCACCGAGCCCCAGGCGGGCTCGGATCTCGCCGCGGTGCGCACGCGCGCGACGCCTGAGGGGGATCACTACCGCGTTCAGGGGCAGAAGATCTACATCACCTGGGGCGAGCACGACTGCGCGGAGAACATCATTCACCTGGTGCTCGCGCGCACGCCGGATGCGCCGGCGGGGGTGA
>SLMR01000210.1 GCA_007133445.1 Aquisalimonas sp.
GCGGACGTTGGCCAGGCACCAAAGAAAACGGGCGCCCGGAGGCGCCCGTGAAGGATCAGCGCAAGGCTGAGAGCTCGTTTCTTATTGGTTAGAAGTTGTAGATGGCGGAGGCCATCACACGCACGGCATCTTCGGAGCTGCCCTCGTACGGCGTACGCTTGTGGTAGCCCACCTCGGCACCGTAGGTGATACGGTCCGCCGGCTGCCAGGCGTAGTTCAGGTAGACGCTCTGCCAGGTGTCGTCAAACGCATCGCCGCCGGCATCGACCACGTCGTCCCAATCCGCGTAGGCATAGGCGTAGGCGAGCGTGGCTTCACCCGGGCCCATTTGCTGGCTGGCGCTGACCGTGCCGCCGATCGACTCCAGAGTCTCCAGGCTGCCATCGACGAACACCGCCGCAGCACCGGGCTGGAAGTAGTTGTAGTTGCCGATGCCATCCCCGCCGGTGACGGCGCCGCGGATGGTCGTGCCCGGCATGACTTCCATGTTGGCGGCAAGGTAGAGCCCGTAGCCAACAGTGGAGTCGTCCTCGGTACCGTCGTCGTAACGCAGTTCCCGCACCATGGCGCCGGCGCCCACGTTCACGCCCTGGAAAGAATCCTGGTAACTGAAAGTGAGATCCGGCACCCGGGCCACTTGACCATCTTCTCCCTCTTCTGCATCTGGACCAATCGTGACGTCGGGATTCACATTCGCCCAGCCGGACGGGAACGCCAGCGCGTTGTCGTTAGCCTCCAGGGCCACGGCAAACCGGCCGTCATCGCTGGTCAGCCGCACCTGCTGCTGCAGGTCCTGACCCGGCTGACCGATGGCGTTGGTGAAGTCCAGCGTGAACGGGGTGCCCACGAAGGTGTTGAAGTTGGACCAGGTGCGGCCCACCAGCACGTTGTTCCACTGACCGTAGGCCTCGCGCAGGCGCGGGCTGGTGCCGTCATCGGCACCGAAGTCCATGTTGACGAACAGCTCCAGGTCACCGTTGTCCGTGGGGGTCACGGTGCGGAACCCGAACCGGCTCTGGCCGACGTTGAAGCGGAAGTGACCGTCCACTTCGTCGGAGCCGATGTTGCCCGGGTTGGCGAACCAGCCGAGGCGGTCGTCGACGTCGTAGATCATGTCACCCTTGATGTAGCCCTCCAGGGTGACCTCGGTGTCGCCGGCCTCGAACGTCGCGGCGTTGGCGTTCATGGCAGCGGCCATGGCCAGCGCGGAGACGGAACCAACAGCAGTTGCCTTCAGCGTACGTGTTGCCATTGTTGTTACTCCTGATTTGTGGTCATCCAAGAGTTGCCTGGGCCGGGGCAGGTGTTGCGCAAACCCGACGCCCGAGTTCTGTTGTCCCTGTTCAGTGTAGCTTGCTGTCCGAGGATGCAAGTGCACCGATCCGACACCTCCGTTGTGCGGCTGCAACATAAAAAACCATACGCGCGTGTATTGGGCGTGACAACCCCCGCCAGTGCGTGCTTTCCGGCGAATTGAACGAATCGTTATCGGGCCGATACAACCAACGGCACCTAATTGGCCTCGGCCGGCTGCCAGGCGGGGCGATGCTCGGACACCGCAGCGCGTTCGTCGGCGGCGGGCTCCGGGTGTCGCTCGATGGCGAAGCGCTCGGCCATGTTGTCCGAATCCAACAGGCGCAACGGGGTGGTGCCTGGCGCCAGGGCCACGGTGACGCGGGCAGCGTCGCCCGCGAGCAACGCTGCCAGGGCGTCGTCCACGCTGCCGGCATCATCAGTGCATAGATGGGTGGCGAGGGCGTCCATGTCCTGGGCGTGGAGGAGCCCGGGGCCGTGCTCGGTGACCAGGAGCACGTCGCCGTCCCGGGTGAGCCAGGCCTCGGTGAGGGTGGTGGCCGGTTGCTCCGTGTGGGTGAGCAGGCTGCCGTCATCCATGAGGCGGTAGATCCACGGGGTCACCTCCAGGTCGGCGTAGGCCCGTTGCGGGCCGTTCTGGAAATAGGCCCGGCCTTGCGCGTCCAGACTGTAGTTGCGGTTGATGAACTGGCGGGTGCGGGCGTGGGAGACCACATGGCCCTTGAGCAGGAACTCGCCGCGGCGGTTGACGCCGATATAGCCGTAGACCGCGGGCACATCGGGCCAGCGCTGCATGGCATTGATGACGGACGCGTCCATGGCGACTCCTGCGTGGCGTGTTGGCGATACCGCATGATTGCCCAGGGAACGGGGCGGGGGGAAGGGGAGTCGGAATCGCGGGAAGTCTGCAGTATAGTCGGGGGGTCCATTCTTTCTGCCCGCGGTGCGCTGCCGCGGCTGCCTAATTGGCCAACCTTGGGGGTATCGCCGTATGACAACCGTTGCCTGGATCGTTGTTGTCCTGATATGCCTCGCCGGCGGCATCTGGCTGGGACGCTACACCGCACCTGGCGTGGAGAAGACGCGCTCCCTGGAGCAGGAGCGGGACGAGGCGCACGCGGAACTGCAGCGCTACCGCGAGGATGTGCGCACCCATTTCGAGAAGACCGCGCACCTGTTCAACCAGGTGACCGGCAGCTACCGCAGCCTCTACGAGCACTTGGCGGAAGGGTCCGAGCGGCTCGGCACCGGCCCCAGCGCCGGCATGCTCGAGAGCAAGCCGGAGGACCGCACCCTGCAGGGTCCGGAGCAGGCCGGGGCGGATGGCGAAGGGGCGGGCCAGGATGCCACCGAGGAGCCCGGGGCGGCGGACGCGCCGGCCGCGGAGGAGAGCGCCGACACCGGGGAGCGCCCGAACAGGGCCGACGAACCCGCGGAGAGTACACCCGAAGCAGGCACCGAGCCGCAGGCCGAGCAGCCCCGGGAGCCCGAGCAGGAGCCCGAGCCGGACGAGCCGCACCGCCCGGCGGCGGATTACTCGGAAGAGTCGGATCGCGACGCCGATGACGAGGACCGCAGAGACGAGGCGAAGCGGGCGTGAGGGTTGTCGGCCGCGCCGTGCGCGGCCGATTGACGGCATGGTCGGGTGCCAGTGAATCAGGCGCCGCGGCCGGCCTCCGGTTTGTCCGGCGGTGCATCAAGATGCACCCTACGTCATGGCACAACGCCGGGGCGCGCACCCGTAGGGTGCATCTTGATGCACCATCACCCCACCCCCGAGCCGAGTAGGGTGCATCTTGATGCACCGTCCTGCACGCCCTCAGAAATCCACTTTCATGCCCGCCCAGAACTCCCTTGATTTACCGGGGCGAGCGCCCGCCGGACGGTAGTGCGCCACATATTCCTCGTCCGTGAGGTTCTCCACGGAGCCAAACAGCCGCACGTTCTGGTGCACCCGGTACTCGCCGGAGACGTCCAGCAGCAGCCGGGATTCGATCTCCTGATCGCTGAATGCCGGGTCGGCCCTGGCGACGACTGAGGTGAC
>SLMR01000353.1 GCA_007133445.1 Aquisalimonas sp.
AACTGGCCTCGGGTATCCGGTTGGGTCAGACCACGGCGGCTGCGGAAGCGATGGAAATGCACTGGCCGGCGGCGGCTGTTTCCCACCGGAACGTCCGGAAGCATGGTGATGTCGCTCGGCTCCGGCAGGCCCCTCTCCCGGCACTCACGGCGCAATTGAGCTTCGACGTCCAGGCGCTTTTTTCGGTGCCACGGGTGAAGATAGGGGGTGACGGAAGTCCAGGCCGTGTCCTGGCCGATATAGCGGGATCTTCGCAGTTCCGTGGGTTCGCCAACCCCTTCCAGTACAACGTGCCATTCGCCGCCATCCCGGCTCCACACCCGCGTTACGGCATCCAGTGCTTGTAGCGCCTGACGTGAGAGGCCACCCGGCGCATGCACCAGGACATGATCGATGTGGCCATCTCCGTCCATGTCCTCGGGCAGGTAGAATGCATGGTGGTGGCGATTGTCGGCCGGCATCTCGTGCCCGGACAACTCGGTGGGAATTGCCTGTTCGCCGAAACGACGCTTGGCTTGGGACATGGCGGCCATGCGCATGAGCTCCCCGACGCGCACGGCATCTTCCAACGTAGGCAGCGGCTTGCCCACCAAGGCGAAGCTGGCGCTGGTAACCGGTCGCCGGATTGGCCTGGAACGCGTTCGCGCTGCAGCGGGGGGCGCGAAACAGTCATAGGGCCTCTGATAGGTGACGAAACGACTCCCTGGCGGGCTGCTCCATCCCGCCGCCTGCAGGTCGGCGGTATCCAGGCGCAGGCTGTCCAGCAGGTGCTCCGGTAGGGTCTTGCGAAGCCGGGCCACGGCTTTGCCCTTGGCCTTCGGCGGAATCTCGGCCACCCGGGCGTCGCGCCATTTGCGGTATTCGTCGTTGGGTATGGGGATGATCAGCCGAACAGGATCGGTAATCTCGCCAGTGTCGGTATCCACCGCAAGCTCCGATGCATGGCAGTTGGGTTCTCCGGACCAGTCAGGTATCCGGCGCGCCTCCACCCAGCTTTCGGCACGCCCCAGGAAGCCGAGGTCCCGCAGCAGGACATCCAGCAGACCCGTCTCTGCCTTCGGCAGATCCAGGTCCGGCCAGGCGGCAACGACGTGAGCGTCCGGCGCCACCCGCACGAAGGCGTCGAAGATCAGGGTTTTCTTGTCCCTGGCCCCTTCCCGCACAGGCATGTAGTGGCGGGTGTGGGCGCGCACGGCGGCCGGCAGCCGGTACGCCGGCAACGACGCGGACAGATGTTCTACCAGGCTGCGCAGCACATCCTCCGGGTAATCCCCAGCATCCACCTTACGGTGCCAGGTGGCGATGAGTGCCCGCAACAGTCGCCAGGGCGACGGTGGCCATTCCACCTCGGCCTCATTGACGTGCCGGCCCCAGGATGTGGCGTGATAACGGCCAGCCGGAAACTCAAAGGAAATGGCAAGCATGGCTATTTCTTCCCGTAGCTGATCTCGGTGATCCGCGGGTCAGTGAAACCGCCTTCCGCGGCGACGGCCTCGATAAGACCGGGTAGCTCGGCCTCCAACTCGCTCAGCGACGGCGGCTGGAATCCGTCGGGTCGTGTTACCTGCAGCTTCTCCAGATCCAGATCACAGGCGGTGCGCAACCGCAGTCCGGTCTCCAGGAAGCGGCGAATCTTGTAGAGCGCAAGTGTGATCAGCAGACGCTGGGCTACCTCGCTCAGTCCGAACGCCCGCACCTGGGCTAGGTCCAGGTTAAAGTAGGCGGTGATGCGAGGAGCGACATATTCGTCCCGCGCAAAGGGTACGTTGCCGAAGCCCTTGGCGGTGTCACCGCTGGGATTGACCGCGTCGTTCTTGACGCCGCCGCTGGCCGCTACCTTCACGTCCTCAGCCTCGATGAAGGCCGACAGCGCCCGCGGCAGACGCAGTCGCCCACCGGCAAGCTCCTTCTTGGCCAGGAAGACGCCGTGCAGCACGGCGTTGGTGTCCACACGCAGGAGCGTGGCGGCCAGCTGCCGGATATCCACCCGGCCTTCCTCCATATCGGCCAGTTCATGCTTGAGCATGTCCAGCACCGTCGTGTCCTTGCCCTCCAGGATGTACGGGGAATTCAGCCGGTGGGCTTCCAGCACGGAGTTGGTCAACGCCTGGCCGTTGCCGTCCAGTACCTTGATCACCGGCAGGCCCCGCAACGGCGGCTGCCAGTCGTCGTTGACTTCATCCCAGCACACTGCCTCCAGCCGGTTGGCCATGCTCTGGGCGGATTCCACCAGCAGCATGCGGCCCTCGCCATGGGGACTGGGGTATTCGGCGGCTCCGAGATCCGGGAAGCCGGTGGGCTGGAACCGGCTGCCTTGTACGGGCTTCAGGCTGGCTTCGAGCAGTAGCCGGGGGCTGTCGTTGAGTGTGTGAAAATCCAGGGGCATGGCGTTATCTCCTTACGTGGTGCTGCTTTTAGTGGTGTTGTGCGGGCCGTCGCACGCGGCCAGAGAGTCGTTTCAGGTCGAAATCGCTCATGGGAACCGTCAGGGCCGCCAGTAGCCGGCGACCGTTCAGCGCACCGGACTCCACCTGCCGCAACCCGGTGGCAAGGCCGGCTATTCGCAGGCACCGCAGGGCCAGGTCAACGGCAGCCTGGATCTGATCTGCCTCCAGTCGTCGCACCACTTCACCGGGAATGCCGAGTTGGCCACCTTCCGGCAGTAGGCCGGCGCGCCCAAGTTGGGCGTTTGTGCAGAAGAAGGGCTTGAGCACGGCGAAGGCTGCAGGGATCGGCCAGTCGATATCTATTGATTTGCTGACCGAATGGGGAATTCGCGCCAGTGCCAGTCCAGGTAACAGAGCGGCGATCCGGCGATTGTCCAAAGCGTCACCCAGCCAGGCGGCGATAGCACCAAGCGGCGCAGTGGCCGGGGCGTGCAGCGGTTTGTCATCCAGCTCCAGCCTCGCCGCATCCAGCAAACGGTGCCGCAGTACCGCCACCAGGTTTCTGTCCAGGTCCGTGGCGCTCCAGACCACGCGGTGGCTGTCATCTTTCTCCCACCAGCGGCGGCGACCGTCCTGCTGCGACGGTGCCAGGTGGTCCGCAAGGGGTAGCAGGTATTGGGTACCGCCGGTTCTGTTCCGTTGTCGGCCGTGAAGACCGGCCAGTGCGATGGCGATGCGCAATTCCGGGCTATCGTCGCCCGCCAGCGCCATGGTCACCCAGTTGTCCCCCAGAACCGGTACCGGGCCACAGTTCTCGCGGGGGGTGGGGCTCCGTGCCAGATAAAGCTGGATCTCTCCCAAACAGGCCAGGAGACGCTGCACATGTGCGCCGGGGTTATCCCTGTTGCCGGCCAGATCGAACAGGCCATCCTCCAGTCGGCGCACCAAAGAGACCAGTTGATTGG
>SLMR01000125.1 GCA_007133445.1 Aquisalimonas sp.
ATCCTCGCCGCCAGCGACAGCCCGGACCACGACGTGGACTACCTGTTCGGCCAGGTCTCCATCGACAAGCCGTTCGTGGACTGGAGTGGCAACTGCGGCAACCTCTCCGCCGCGGTGGGGCCGTTCGCCATCGCCAACGGCCTGGTGGATCCGGCGCGCATTCCGGACAACGGCGTCGCCGAGGTGCGCATCTGGCAGGCCAACATCCAGAAGACCATTATCGGTCGCGTGCCCATGGTGAACGGCGAGGTGCAGGAGACCGGTGATTTCGAGCTGGACGGCGTCACCTTCCCCGCCGCCGAGGTGCCGGTGGAATTCATGAACCCAGCCGACGGCGAAGGCGCGCTGTTCCCCACCGGCAACCTGGTGGACGAACTGGAGGTGCCGGGCGTGGGCACGCTGCAGGCCACGCTGATCAACGCCGGCATCCCCACCGTGTTCGTCAACGCCGACGCCATCGGTTACGCCGGCACCGAGCTGCAGGAGGCCATCAACGGCAGCCCGGACCAACTCGCCATGTTCGAGACCATCCGCGCCATTGGGGCCGTCCGCATGGGGCTGATTGACAACGTGGACGAGGCGGCGAACCGTCAGCACACGCCCAAGGTCGCCTTCGTCGCCCCGCCGAAGGATTACGAGGCCTCCAGCGGCAAGAGCGTGCGCGCCGGTGACATCGACCTGCTGGTACGGGCGCTGTCCATGGGCAAGCTCCACCACGCCATGATGGGCACGGCGGCGGTGGCCATCGGCACCGCCGCGGCCATCCCCGGCACCCTGGTGAACCAGGCTGCCGGCGGCGGCGACCGCGACAGCGTCCACTTCGGCCACCCCTCCGGCACCCTGCGCGTGGGCGCCAGGGCTGTGCAGGAGGACGGCGAGTGGACCGTGGCCAAGGTGAGCATGAGCCGCAGTGCCCGCGTGCTCATGGAGGGCCATGTGCGTATCCCCGGGGACGTACTCGCGCCATAGCGGTGAGCGCCGCTGACGGCCGCGCCGCCAGTGAACTATAGTCGGACTATCTACCCACGCGAGGAGGAGGCCGACCCATGAGCGCAGCCGATGGTATCAAGTCCGCCAAACGGCCCGATCCGGATCCGGAGCTGGTGGCCATGGCCGAGTACGTGGCCAACGCCAGTATCGACAGCGACGAGGCCTACGACACCGCCCGCCACATGCTGATGGACAGCCTGGCCTGCGCCATGCTGGCCCTGCAGTACCCGGCCTGTACCAAGCTGCTGGGACCGGTGGTGCCCGAGGCGCAGATGGCCAACGGCGTGAAGGTGCCGGGTACCGCCTACCAACTCGACCCGGTGCAGGGCGCGTTCAACATCGGCGCCATGATCCGCTGGCTGGACTTCAACGACACCTGGCTGGCGGCCGAGTGGGGCCACCCCTCGGACAACCTGGGCGGTGTGCTCGCCGTGGCGGACTATATCAGCCGCCGCAACATCGCCAACGGCCGCGAGCCGCTCACCATGCGGGACGTGCTCACCGCCGCCATCAAGTGCCATGAGATCCAGGGCGTGATCGCGCTGGAGAACAGCTTCAACCGCGTCGGCCTGGACCATGTCATGCTCTGCCGCATCGCCACGGCGGCGGTCGCCACGCATCTGCTCGGCGGTGACAGGGACGATGTCATCACCGCCCTGTCCCACGCCTGGATCGATGGCTCCAGCCTGCGCACCTACCGCCACGCCCCCAACACCGGCTCGCGCAAGAGCTGGGCGGCGGGGGACGCCTCGGCCCGCGGCGTGCGCCTGGCGCTGATTACCCGCACCGGCGAGATGGGCTACCCCTCGGCGCTGTCGGCGAAGGGCTGGGGCTTCAACGACGTGCTGTTCAAGGGCAACCCGCTCAAGTTCAGCCAGGGCTATGGCAGTTACGTCATGGAGAACATCCTGTTCAAGATCTCCTTCCCGGCGGAGTTCCACGCCCAGACCGCCGCCGAGGCGGCCATGACCCTGCATCCGGAGGTGGCCAACCGCATCGACGAGATCGACCGGGTGGTGATCGAGACCCAGGAGGCGGGGGTGCGCATCATCGACAAGACCGGCCCGCTGGACAATCCGGCCGACCGCGACCACTGCATCCAGTATATGACCGCCGTGCCGCTGATCTTCGGCCGCCTCACCGCCGATGACTACGAGGACCACGTGGCCGCCGATCCGCGCATCGACACCCTGCGCGAGAAGATGGAGGTCACGGAGAACCCGCAGTTCTCGAAGGACTACCTGGACCCGGACAAGCGCTCCATCGGCAACGCCGTGCAGGTCTTCTTCAAGGACGGCTCCAGCACCGAGCGCGTCGCCGTGGAGTATCCCATCGGCCACCGCCGCCGCCGCGACGAGGGCATTCCGGTGCTGGTGGATAAGTTCGACAAGGCCCTGGCCACCCGTTTCGCCCCGCGCCAGGCGGAGCGTATCCGCAGCGCCTGTGCCGACCAGAAGCGCCTGGAGCAGATGGCGGTGAACGAGTTCATGGATCTCTGGGCGCTTTGATCAGGCAGCGGGAGTAGGGGCGGTGTTGGGTGCGGGGTGAGGGGTATCGGTGCATCTTGATGCACCGATACCGAACAGGCTTACTCCAATGTCGCCTCCATGGTGATCTCCGCATTCAACAGCTTGGAGATCGGGCACCCCGCCTTGGCGTTGTTCGCCGCCTTGTCGAAGGCCGCCTGATCCGCCCCGGGCACCGCGGCATGCACCGTGAGATGGATCCTGGTCACGGCGAAGCCGTCGTCCACCTTGTCCAGCGTCACATCCGCCCTGGTGCGGATGCTGTCGGGCGTGAGCCCCGCCTCCCCGAGTTGCCCGGACAGCGCCATGGAGAAACAACCCGCATGGGCCGCGCCGATCAGCTCCTCCGGGTTGCACCCCTTCTCCTCCTCGAAACGGTTGCTGAAGCCGTAGGGCACGTTGGCCACGGCCCCGCTCTCCGTGGAAACCACCCCCTTGCCCTGCTTGAGATCGCCTTTCCACTCCGCGTTCGCACTGCGTTTCATGGCGTTTGCCTCCTGGTGATGGCCGTTGAGGATCTGCTTCCCGGCGGACGCGGAAACGCCCGCCAGTATTGCTTCACCCTACAACGTAGACCATCGGGAACGAAAAGGGCTGTCCACCTTGCGGTGCACAGCCCCTGCGTTGCACGAGGCCTGCCGTCAGGCCGCCTGGATCTCGATCCTGCGGCGCCGGTGGCTGTCCTGCTTCGGCAGCTTCACCGTCAGTACGCCGTCGCGGATCGATGCCTCGGCGTTACCGGTGTCAAGATCGTTGCCGAGGGTGAACCGGCGCGCGTAACGGCTGGCGCGTACCTCGGCGAACATGGGTGTCACGTTCTCCGGCATGTCCACCG
>SLMR01000203.1 GCA_007133445.1 Aquisalimonas sp.
AGCCGGTGGCCTCGTTCCTCGGTTCCCGGGAGGAGCACCCGCAGCAGGTGAGCTGCTGGATCACCCACACCAACGCCCGCACCCACGACATCATCCGCGGGGCGCTGGACCGCTCGCCCATGTTCTCCGGCGAGATCGACGGCGTCGGCCCCCGTTACTGCCCCTCCGTGGAGGACAAGGTGGTGCGGTTCTCGGACAAGGACTCCCACCAGATCTTTCTGGAACCGGAAGGGCTGGACACCCACGAGGTCTATCCGAACGGCATTTCCACCAGCCTGCCGTTCGATGTGCAGATGGAACTCGTGCGCTCCTGCGCCGGCCTGGAGCGGGCCCATATTACCCGGCCCGGCTATGCCATCGAATACGACTACTTCGATCCGCGAGACCTGCGGACCAGTCTGGAGACACGCTAC
The DNA here is from genome assembly GCA_007133445.1 of Aquisalimonas sp. The sequence goes on from SLMR01000203.1 coordinate 414, forward strand.
GTGGGCGGGCTCTACTTCGCCGGCCAGATCAACGGCACGACCGGCTACGAGGAGGCCGCGGCCCAGGGACTGGTCGCCGGTGTCAATGCGGCCCGGGCCATGCGCGGGGAGGCGCCCTGGTCGCCGGGCCGCGACGAGGCCTATATCGGTGTGCTCATCGACGACCTCACCACCCGCGGCACCCAGGAGCCCTACCGCATGTTCACCAGCCGCGCCGAGTACCGGCTGCTGCTGCGGGAGGACAACGCCGACCTGCGTCTGACGCCGGTGGGCCGCGAACTGGGGCTGGTGGACGACGCGCGCTGGAAAGCCTTCACCCGCAAACGCGACGCCATCGAGCGCGAACAGCAACGCCTGGCCGCCACGCTGGTGCGCCCGGCCGATGTGGATCCGGCCGTCAGCGAGCGCCTGCTGGGCGGGCCACTGCGCCGGGAGCAGCACATGAACGCCCTGCTGCGCCGCCCGGAACTCGGTTACCGGGAGCTGATGGCGCTGACCGGGCAGGACGGCGTAGCCGACCCACTGGTGGCCGAACAGGTTGAGATCCAGGCCAAGTACGCGGGCTACCTGGACCGCCAGCGCGAGGAAATCGAACGCGCGCGTCGCTACGAGGACCTGGCCATCCCCGATGATGTGGATTACGACACCGTCGCCGGACTGTCCGCCGAGGTGCGGCAGAAGCTCGCTGACCACCGGCCCGCCACCATCGGCCAGGCCGCGCGCATTCAGGGGGTGACCCCGGCGGCGGTGTCCCTGCTGCTGGTGCATCTGCGACGCGGCAATGCGGTTGCCCAGCGGGCCAGTGCATGAGCGATGCCTTTCCCCGGGCCGCGGTGGAGCGGCGGCTGACCGCGGTCATCGGCGAACTCGTGCCGGGCGACGCGCCCGTCGCCGCCCTGGTGGATTACCTCGCACTGCTGCACCGCTGGAACCGGGCGTTCAACCTCTCCGCCGTGCGCGATCCCGAGGCGATGGTCACCCGGCACGTGCTGGACAGCCTGAGCACCCTTTCTTATCTTGAAGGCGCGCAGCTGCTGGATGTGGGATCCGGGCCGGGCCTGCCCGGCATTCCGCTGGCCCTGTGCCGCCCGGAGCTGCAGGTGACGCTGCTGGACAGTAACGGCAAGAAGGTCCGCTTCCTGCGGCAGGCCGTGGCAGAGATGCCGCTGCCCAATGTTCAGGTGGTGGGCGCCCGGGTCGAACAGTGGCATCCGGAGCAACGCTTTGCCACCATCATCGCTCGCGCCTACGCGCGCCTGGACGAGTTCGTCGCCGATACGGCCCATCTGCTCGCCCCTGGCGGACAACTCCTGGCCATGAAGGGGCGCTTCGACGCGGCGTCCGAGACCGGGCAGCTTCCGCCGGGTTGGAGCTACACTGTCGAGCCGCTCCGGGTACCGGGGCTGGACGCCACGCGGACCCTGGTCCGGGTGCATCCCGGGGCCGATACTATGGACGGAGACCGCCATGGGTAGAATCATCGCCATCGCCAATCAGAAAGGGGGCGTGGGCAAGACCACCACCTGCGTCAATCTTGCCGCCGCCCTGGCGATGAACAAGCAGCGCGTCCTGCTGGTGGACATGGATCCCCAGGGCAACGCCACCGTGGGCTCGGGCATCGACCGCAACAACGTCCGGGTGAGCGGCTACCATGTGCTCATGGACGAAGTCTCCGCCCGGGAGGCGGTGCTCGATGCCCCGGGTGGCAACTTCCAGCTGATTCCCGGCAATGGTGATCTCACCGCCGCCGAGGTCGCGCTCATGGAGGCGGAGAGCCGGGAGCAGCACCTGCGGCGCCAGCTTGCCCGGGTCCGCGACAGTTATGACTATATACTGGTCGACTGCCCGCCGTCGCTGAACATCCTCACGGTGAATGCCCTTGTGGCCGCCCACGGCGTGCTGATCCCCATCCAGTGCGAGTACTACGCCCTGGAGGGACTGACCGCCCTGCTGGATACCATTCACCGGGTGCAGCAACAGGCCAACCCGGAACTCCAGATCCAGGGCCTGTTGCGCACCATGTTCGACCCGCGTAACAACCTCGCGACCCAGGTGGGCGCGCAGCTGCTACAGCATTTCCCTAAACAGGTCTACAGCACCCTGATCCCGCGGAACGTGCGGCTGGCCGAGGCGCCGAGTCACGGTATCTCGGCAATTCAGTACGACCGCTATTCCCGCGGTTCGCTGGCCTACATGGCCCTGGCCAGCGAGATCATCCGCAAGAACATGACGGCGGCAGCCACCGCCTGAACGGACGGAGACCATGAGCCCCAAGAAACGAGGACTCGGACGCGGCCTGGACGCCCTGCTGGGTGCCAGTGATGCCACCGACCCGGACGACCCGGGCACGCTGCGGCAGCTCCCGGTGGAATGGCTGGAGCGTGGCCGCTATCAGCCACGCCGGGAGATGGATCCCACGGCGCTTCAGGAACTCGCCGACTCCATCAGCGCCCAGGGCGTGGTCCAGCCGCTGGTGGTGCGACCCCTCGACGACGAGGAGCGTTTCGAGATCATCGCCGGCGAACGGCGCTGGCGCGCCGCCCAGCTCGCCGGGCTTGCCGAGGTCCCGGCGATCGTCCGCGACATCCCGGACGAGGTCGCCGTGGCAGTGGCGCTGATCGAGAATATCCAGCGTGAGGACCTCAACCCGCTGGAAGAGGCCGTGGCCCTGCGCCGGCTGGTGGAGGAGTTCGGCATGACCCACCAGGCCGTCTCCGAGGCCGTGGGCCGCTCTCGCGCCGCGGTGAGCAATCTGCTCCGCCTGCTGGATCTCAGCCCTGAAGTCCGTGAGCGCGTGCAGAACGGGGAGCTCGAGATGGGTCACGCCCGCGCGCTCGCCGCCCTGCCCCTGGACCAGCAGAACGCCATTGCCGCGCGCGTGGTGGCCCGGGGGTTGTCGGTACGCGCCACCGAGGCGCTGGTGCGCAAGGC
>SLMR01000343.1 GCA_007133445.1 Aquisalimonas sp.
CGCGGGTCGTGGACAACGGCACCGGCCTGCACGTCCACCTGCTGGAGTCCGGAAACCCCGGTGACCCCTGCCTGCTGCTCCTGCACGGGTTTCCGGAACTCGCCTACTCGTGGCGCCGGGTCATGCCGCTGCTTGCAGAGCAGGGGTTTCATGTCATGGCGCCGGATCAGCGCGGCTTCGGCTGGACCACCGGCTGGCATGCCGACTACGACGCCCCGCTGGAGCCGTTCCACGTGCTGACGCTGGTGCGCGACGTGGTTGGTCTGCTGCACGGCCTCGGGGTACGGGATGTTGCCGCGGTGGCCGGCCATGACATGGGTTCCACCATCGCCGCGTACTGCGGGCTCGCACGCCCGGATCTGTTCCGTCGCGTTGCCCTCATGAGTGCCCCGTTCGCCGGTCCGCCGCCGTTCCCGAACAACGGGCTCAGCGGCGCGCCAATGCAGGCGCTGGACGCGGCGCTGGCGTCATTGGACCCGCCCCGCAAGCACTATCAGGCCTATTTCCGCAGCCGTGACGCCGCGGCGGACATGTGCCATTGCCCCCAGGGCGTGCACGATTTCCTGCGCGCCTACTTCCACGTCAAGAGCGGGGACTGGGCCGGCAATCAGCCAGAGCCCCTGGCATCCCCGGACGCGGCGACCATGGCCCGCCTGCCGACCTACTACGTCATGGAACGGGACAAGGACATGGCCGCCACCGTCGCCAGCGAGATGCCGTCACCGGAGCAGATCGCCGCGTGCCAGTGGCTTCCGGACGATGAACTGGCTGTCTACGCGCACGCGTTCGAGCGCACCGGCTTCCAGGGAGGTCTTCAGTGGTACAGGGCGTTCGCCGACAGCCGGAACGTGGAGGCGCTGCGGCTGTTCGCCGGCATGACGCTGGATCAGCCGAGCTGCTTCATTGCCGGGCGACAGGACTGGGGCATCCATCAGTTCCCGGGCCGCTTCGAGCGCATGCAGGAGCGCGCGTGTACCGCCATGCGCGGCGTCCACCTGATCGACGGTGCCGGCCACTGGGTCCAGCAGGAAGCGGCGGATGCGGTAGCCGCGCGTCTGGCGGAGTTCGCTGGTGCGTCTGCGACGCTGGCCACGCCAACTGACTCCGGGTGACTCTCCATGTTGCGTATCTCGAACACGGTCGAACTCGGTGAGTGGGAGATCGAGATCACCCAGATCCGTGCCCAGGGTGCCGGTGGCCAGAACGTCAACAAGGTGGCGTCCGCCGTCCATCTGCGTTTCGACATTCCGCGCTCCAGCCTGCCGATACACTACAAGAAACGGCTGCTGGCCATGCGCGATCAGCGCATCAGCAAGGACGGCGTGCTGGTGATCAAGGCGCAGCAGTACCGGACCCTGGAGCAGAATCGTGATGATGCCCTCGAGCGCCTGCGTGCATTGATTCAGCAGGCGGGGCGGCCGGTGAAGGTGCGTCGGCCGACCCGCCCCGGGCGCGCGGCGAAGGAGCGGCGCATGGATGAGAAGAAGCAGCGCGGCCGCACAAAGTCGCTGCGTGGCAAACCCGTCGACCACTGATCGCCGCACGCTTCGCTCGCCGGAGGAGCCATGTCCACCGCGTTCAATCTCCATCCCCGCCTCCAGCAGGACTGTCACTGGCTTCTGTCCACCGCCACCAGCGAGCTGCTGCTGCATCGCGATGCCGCAGTGCCGTGGTTCATCCTGGCGCCGCGGGTCGAGGAGCAGGAGCTGCATGCGCTGGCGCGTTCGATCCGCCATGCCGTGACCGACGAGGCGGACGCCCTGGCGGGTTTCGTGCTGGCGTGGTTCCGCTGCCAGCGCATCAACCAGGCCAGCATCGGCAACCTGGTGCCGCAGCTGCATCTGCACGTGATCGGGCGCCACGGTGACGATCCTTGCTGGCCAGGTGTGGTCTGGGGGCGTCTGCAGTCCGGCGAGCGGTATGGCGACGACCGCCTCGCCGCCATCGTCACTGCGCTGCGGGCCCACTTTCAGGAGCCCCCCGGAGGAGGCGACCACGCCTGACGGGGCGGGTATCTGGACTATACTTCCGGTGGCCCCCGCTCGCGAGGGCGGGGTACATCCAGCAGTAATTGAGGGCCGGTTCCTTGCGGCCCGGGAGGTTGACCATGGTGCAGGCAGTGACAGCCGTCTACAGCTCGATCGGTGCGGCCGAGAACGTCGTTGACGAACTCATTGCGGACGGTTTTGACCAGGAAAAGGTGTTCCTTGACCGGGACAGCATCCAGGTCAAGGTCATGACGCCGGATTCCGGTCGCCGGGAGGTCGAGGAAGTACTCGGCCGTCACCAGCCGAACGACATGTGGGCAACGCAGGTGCAGTAACTGCAAACAAACCGGACGTCCAGGCTGTTGTACGAAAGCCGTACCCGAATTTGGGTAATCAGTCACAGAAACCCCTGCGTCAACGCGAAACACTGATCGGCACGCTTCCCAGGGTGGGGGCGTACCGGTCAGGGAGCAGGGTCCGCCGCAGATCCATTCAGACCGTTTATCCATGTACTCACGAATCCGCCACCGCGCACCGGTGCGGCAGTTCGACGAATGGAGGTGGCTGATGTCCGCAATGCTTGCCGAGTTTCACCTGGGCCTGGTGGCGCTGTCCTACGTGCTCTCCACTCTGGGCGCCCTGACCGGGCTCCTGGTCTCCCGCAACATCCCTGCAGGCGACGGTGGCACCCACTACGGGTGGCTGTCTCTGTCGGCGGTGGTCCTCGGGCTCTTTGCGGTCTGGTCCATGCACTTCGTGGGTATGGTGGCCTACCAGCCAGGTATCGCCATCACGTACGACACCGCCATTACCGTGCAGTCCCTCTTGCCACCGGTGGTGGCGTTCGGGGTCGGGCTATGGGTGGCGTACACCTGGCGCAGGTCGATGCTGGCCCTGATTGTCGCCGGCGCCGGCATGGGGCTCGGGATTGCCGGCATGCATTACCTGGGTATGGAGGGCATGCGCATGGCGGCCGACATGCATATGGCGCATGGCCCCATGGTTGCTTCGGTCATTATTGGCATGGTGGCCTCCACGGCGGCGCTGTATTTCATCCGCGATACCAGTGGTTTGCTGCGCTACCTGAGTGCGCCCGTAATGGGGCTGGCGGTCTGTGCTCTGCATTACACCGGTATGTACGGCGTGACCCTGACGCCCACGGATGCGCCGGTGGAGTATTTCGAGGGTGCCGTAACGGGGCCGCAGATGGTGATGATCATCATTGGCTCGGTGACCGCGCTTACGATGATGTCCCTGGGGCTCGCCTGGTGGACGGAAGAGCGTCGGGTTCAGGGGCTCATGCGTACAGGCTGACCCAGCCCCCGTCGCCTCCGTAGACGGAAGTCGCCGCCC
>SLMR01000083.1 GCA_007133445.1 Aquisalimonas sp.
GGGGTGGTTCAGGGTGAACGCCCCGGCTACGACCAGGTGGCGGCGATCTCCCGCTGGGTCCATGGGCACATTCGCTATCGCCCGGAGTCCGATCCGTCGCCGGTGTCCGCGAGCGAGGTGCACGCGCGGGGTGAAGGTGTCTGTCGGGATCTGACTCACCTGGCCATTGCCCTTTGCCGCTCCCTGAACATCCCTGCGCGTGTGGTGGTCGGCTACGTGCAGGATCTGGAACCCATGGACCTGCACGCCTGGTTCGAGGCGTGGGTGGGCGGCCGCTGGTACACGTTCGATCCGACCCAGCCGCACAAGAACAACGCCCGGGTCGTGGTGGCCCAGGGGCGCGATGCCGCCGACGTGCCGGTCTATAATCAGTTCGGTCCGCCGGTCATCCCCGAGACCATGGACGTCTGGGTGACGGTGCGCGGTTGATGGCCGGGGTTCACGCAGCGCCGTCGCCGAATTCCGTGGCCTTGCCCGCCCGCGGCTCCCAGGTATCGATGTCCGCGGCAACCGCGGCCAGCTTTTCGCGGATACGCCCGTAGGCATAGCTGCCCAGCGGTATCCGCAGTGGCGGCTGCTCCATGGCGACGGCTTCCAGAATGACCTCCGCGGCCCGTTGTGGATCCCCGGGCTGGTTGCCGTGGCGGTTGGTCACCGTTTCGCGGCTGGCACCGCTAGTGGCTGCATAGTCGTCGATCACCTGCTCGGCCAGGCGCAGGGAGCGCCCGGTAAATTCGGTGCGGAAGGGGCCGGGCTCGACCAGCGTGACCCGGATACCCAAAGGCGCCAGTTCACCAGCCAGGCTCTCGGAAAGCCCTTCCAGAGCGAACTTCGAGGCCGCGTAGAAACCGTATCCCGGGCGTGCGGTGATGCCTGCCACGGACGAGATGTTGACGATATGCCCCGCGCGGTGCCGGCGCATGCCGGGCAGCAGCGCACGGGTCAGCTCGATGGTCCCGAAGAAGTTGGCCTCCATCATGGGCCGGTACTCCGCCGGCGTCATCTCTTCCACGGCGCCGATCACGCCGAAGCCGGCGTTGTTGACCAGGACGTCCACCTGTCCGAGTGTGCGCTCGGTGGCGGCCGCGGCGGCGGCCACGGACGTCGGTTCCGTCAGGTCCAGGGCCAGCGGGTGCACCTGTCCCGGGTGGGACTGTGCAAGCTCCTCCAATGCTTCCGGGTGTCGCGCGGTCACCGCTACCGTATCGCCCTGTCTCAGGGCGGCTTTCGCCAGGGCGCGCCCGAATCCACTGGAAGCCCCGGTAATCATCCAGTTACGTGGCATGGCATCTCCTCCCGTAGTTGTCAGTGCCGACGTCGACCGATCCCGACGGCGGCGACCAGCAGCATGGCTTGGGCGCCATACAGGGTAAAGAGGAATGCATGCGGGTTGCGGCTGTGGAAACTGCCACCACTGTCCCTATCCTGCGGCAGGGGAAGTGTTGCCGCCGTGCGGGTAAACGGTTCGGTGGAGGCCAGAACGCGACCCTGAGGGCCGCTGACGGTGGATGGCCCGTTGTTCATGGCGTGCACCACGGGCACCCGGTTCTCGATCCCCCGCAGCACCGCCTGCTGGGTATGCTGGTGGGGCTGTCGGGTGTTGCCGAACCAGTTGTTCATGGACTGGAATACCAGCACCGTGCCGGCCGGGTCTTCGGCTACGGCACCGGCGACCAGCGCGGAGGCACCCGTCTCGAAGCAGATTTTGGGGACGATGCGGGCACCATTCAGACGCGCGCTGGCGGATTCCGTGCCCGGTGCAAGATGGGACGAGGCATCGCCGAATAAGGCCATGCCCAGGGGTTCCAGGAGCGGAACGGCGTCGATCAGCGGGATGAACTCGCCAAAGGGCATGCGCCGCATTTTCCGGTAACGGGCGGCCTCGTTGCCGTCGGCGTCGAGGACGACGCTGGCGTTGAAGTCGCCCTCGTCCGTGCCCTCGTTGTCCTGGAGGATCAGCGGCGTCTCCAGGGAGCGCACCTGGCGCTGGTAGGCCAGGCGCACCTGCGGGTACCGGTAATACCCCTTGAAGCGTGTCTCCGGCCACACCACGAAATCGAGTCCCTCGGAGGTCAGCGCGCGTGTCATGGCCATTTCCGGTGGATCGGTTCGGCTGTAGCCATCCGCCACCGGTGGAATGCTCAGGCTCGGGGCGTCGTCGGGCTGGACGATACCGACGCGACGCTCGTCCCAGCCGGCCGTCTCGGCGTCCCAGTGCAACAGGGTGATCAGCCCCCAGGTGAACCAGGCGACGATGACGGTTGCCGGCAGGGTCGTGGCCGGGTGGCGCCAGAAGCGGCGGCCATCACGTAGCACCTGGAACACCAGGGCGCTGGTCAGGACCATGACCCAATCGGCCCCGTGGCCACCGACAATGGCCGCGCCCTGTATGCCGGCAGGAAACGGGGTCTGCCCGGCGGCCAGGGTGACCGGCGTGAGCAATGGGTAGAGGCTGAACACCGTCACGAACGCCACGGGAACGAGAACCGTCGCGGGCCAGTCCGTGCGTCGTTCCAGCCACCGGAACAGCAGCGCTGCCAGCGCGATGCTCTGGGAGACGTACAGCCAGTAGATGGCGCTTGCCAGCATGTTCCCCGGTGCCGCGTAGCCGAGGAAGTTGCCGACCAGTACGGGCATCCAGTAGTGGGCACTGGCCCAAGCCGTCACACCGGTTACCGCGCCCAGCAGCCAGGCCGCTGTCAGCGACGCGTTGCGCAGGGCGAACAGCAGCGGGACGAAAGCGACCCAGCCGGCGGGAAACAGGTGCGGGTGCAGAAAGGGTGCCGCCAGAAGCAGCCCCGAGGCCAGGGCGAGGATGGTGTTTCGCAGGTGAGTGACACGCGCCACGGGCGCGGGGCTCGAAGGCATGAACGCAGTCTGTCTCGGCGGCTGTCCGGGATGCAATGACGACAGCAGGTGCCGGGATTGCCCCCGACACCTGCTGGTCGCGTCATGCCGTCAGTTGAAGTCCTTGGTCTCCACTTCCCAGTCACCGCTCTGGCAGAGAATGCAGTCGCTGCCGAAGAACGTGGGAGCGGCGTCCGCGTCGTCCATCAGGTAGTAGCGCATCCACGCTGTGGACGGGCTACGGAAGTCACCGGCGCTGCCCACCGGCTCGAAGTGGCCGGCGCCCTGCAGAATGCCCCAGAAGACCGGCACGTTGGCCCGGTCGAAGATCGGACCCTGGTTCAGGGTGGTTCCGGCGATGCTGTCGCTGCTCCCGGACATCAGGAACATTGGCCCGTTCTGGTTGCGCTGGGAGTCCGTGTCGTGCCCCAGACCCAGCTGATACGGCTGCATGGGCGCGGTGGCGATAATGCGTTCGTCCTGACCTGCCACGA
>SLMR01000065.1 GCA_007133445.1 Aquisalimonas sp.
CGGTCGAACCCGCCGGCGCGGACGCCGATGGACTGGCCGTCCTGGCAGGTCAGCACCACGTTCAGCAGGCCCAGGCGTTTGATGGTCTGGCGCATTGCCGCCAGCCGGCCCTTCTGCAGGTCATTGGCCATGACCGTGCCACGGTTTTCCATGGCCAGGGCGATCTGGGCGGTCTTGTTCCCCGGCGCGGCACACAGGTCGAGAATCCGCTCCCCGGGCTGCGGGTCCAGCAGTTCCACCGGCAGCATGGAGGCTTCCTCCTGCACCTGGAACAGCCCCGCGAGAAACCCCCAGTGGCGCCCCGGCCGGGCACCGGGTGCCAGTCGCAGGCCGTGAGCCGACCACGCCAGCGGCTCCGCGGCGATACCGTCGGCGTGCAGCAGCTCCCGCAGCGCGTCGCGGGACAGACGACGAGGGTGCGCCCAAACGGTACCAGGCAACGGCCTGAGCAACGCGGCGATCAGCGCCTCCGGGTCATCCACCAGCCCCGCATACCGGGCGCACAGCTGTCGCGCCAGGGTCTCCCGGTCGGGCTGGACCGCAGCCGGCGCGGTTACGTCTGCCATTCCTCGCGAATCTCCTCTTCCGATTGCACCGCTTCCGGAGCGTCGGACTCCTTGCCCAGGAAAACGTCCCGATACGAGACGTACAGCAGCGCCCCCAGGAACGGCACCAGCGCCATGAACAACCAGCCGGCGCTTACCACCAGCAATCCTACCGTGATCATCAGCAGGCCGGTGACACCGAGCATGGGCACCGGGTTCATCGTGTACGCCCGGGGGCCGATGGCCATGGCCGGCGGCAGTGGCGGATTGTGCAGCACCACCATGGGCAGCAGGAACCACTGGCCGAAGGCGAGCAGCACCAGCAGCATGGCCACCAGGGCGCTGCCGAACAGGCCGCCCGGGACCAGAATCGGACCCAGCAGGGTGTGCCGCAGAGGCGGCTCCGCGGGCATGCCGTCAGCCCGAAGCGGGCGCCAGAGCCCGAGTCGCTCGACCATCTCCTGGAAGCCGTGGGTGAGCGGCTCCAGCATCACCGACAGCGCCCCGTGGAGCGCCATGACGGTGGCCGCGCAGCCAACGGCCAGAAGCAGCTCGGTGTTGCCGGGCAACAGCTGCATGACCCGCGCCCGGCGGCCATGATCCGCGAACCAGGCCAGGCGGATGAAGACCATCAGCGCCAGCGGCAGGCTCAGCAGCATGGCGAAACGCCGCACCGGCATCCACTCCAGTTGGTGCACGGCATAGAACACGACCAGGGTCAGCGCCAGAACCGCCACAACCCAGGCGATCTGGCCGGCCAGCAGGCGTGCGGACTCGCGCACCCACTCACCCCAGGCATCCGGCTCCACCTCTCTCGGCCCCAGGGCTGACATGCTCGCCACGACTCCCGGCTGTTCGTGAAGTACGCATTGAAACCCACGCCGGGCGGGGGGTCAAAAGCCGAGGGTGTTATCCAGCCAGGCAACGAAGGCATCACGGACGTCGGCGCGAGCAAACGCCTGGGTGTGGCCCACGTCCCGGAAGCGCCAGATATCCACCGGCGGCCGCGCCGCAGCGTAGAGGGCGGCACTGTGATGAGGAGGCACAATGAAGTCATCGTCGCCGGCGATCAAAAGCAGTGGAATGGGGCTGACATCAGCGACGTGATCCTCCGGCGAGTATGCATCGCTGATAGTGAGACTGAGCGGCCACTGGAAGGGCCAGGTCAGCCAGAGCTCGCCGAACTTCTCGCGGGCGATGCCGCGATAGCTACTGAACGCGCTGTCCGCCACCAGGGCCTGCACATCGTAGCGTTCGCCGTACCGGGCGACCGTGGTCACGGCCACGGACCCACCGAGGCTGTGCCCCAGAACGACCAACGGCAGGTCGTCGTCCTCGTGGCGCTCGGCGGCATGGCGAAGAGCGGCACGTGCATCCAGATGCACGCCGCGGAAGTCGGGACGCCCCTCGGAGAGCCCGAATCCGCGGTAGTCCGGCATGAACACGTTGTAGCCGCGCTCGGGAATCCAGTGGACTGCGCCGATGTGAGTGCTGACGTTCTCTGCATTGCCGTGCAGGAACACGATCGTGCCCCGCGGCTCGTCCGCGGGCAGGAACCAGCCGTGCAGGCGCGTGCCGTCCGCGGCCTCGAACCACACGTCCTCGTAGTCGATGCCCGCCTGCGCGGGATCCCAGCGGTGGCCGGGCTCAGGCAGAAAGAACACGCGGCTGCAACCCGCAAGGGCGACGGCGAGCAGCAGCACGGCCAGCAGCAATCCGGCGCGCGGCGCGCGCCTAGAAGTAGCCATAAAGCACCGCCTGACCGGAGGTTTCATGGACGCCGAAATCCTGCTCCCGGAAGACGCCAAGCCGCAGCGACATGCGCCGGGACGCCACCAGGGATGATTCGGCGCCCACGCGCCAGCCCGCCCCGGACGCATCGGTGGACCAGAACGACTCGGCCCGGAGACGGCCCCGCGCGAGATCACCCTGCCAGAGCAGATCCAGCCGCGGCCCGCCGAGGGCCCGTACGCCGTCGTCCAGGCGCTCCGAGCCCCAGGTGCTGGCCTGGGCTCCGGCATAGGCCCACAGCGGCGTCTCGCCCAGCTGCCAGGCGGCGCCGCCACCGCCGTCCAGACCACCCATCAGCGACCGCCCGCCCTCGGGGCGCAACCGCTGTTCGGCTCCGCCCCGGATGTTCCATGACCAGCTCGGGAACAGCGGGTCCCGCGGGTTCAGGGATTCGATGTCCACCACCATCAGGCGTTCCAGCTGCACCCGGTTGCGCCGGTCGTCATAGCGAATCTCGACGTCCCCGTAGCTGATGTGGGCGCCGGGGATGTAGCCCGCGGGTGGATCCAGCATGTCGTGATAGGCCGGGCGCCAGTGCACGCTGCCGAAGGCGTCGCCGCCACGCTCACCGCCCCCGACACCCATGCGCAGGGTGCCGTGCCCCTCGTCTGGCCGCGTTTCCGGGGTGTCCGGTGCCGGGGCCCGCTCCACGCCGGTTATCTGACTGCGGGCCACCAGCAATTCGCGCATGCGCTCGCGCTCCTGCTCGTCGCTGTCACCGGCCTTGCGGCGGAAATTCAGGTAATCATAGGCGGTCTCGAGGATCAGGGCGCGATCAGCGGCCTCGAGCTCGCCATTGAACTCCTCGGCGCTGTAGACGCCATCCGCCAGCGCCACGGTGCGCTCCAGGATACCGGGAGCGAGCAGACTGATCTGGTGGTCCAGCCGAGTGCGTTCTGCAGGCCGGTAGACCACCTCACGCAGCATGTCCTCCTGCGCGAGGACCTCGCGCACGGTGTCCGTGGGGATGGCCCACCAGTCGAACTCGTCGGCCAGATTCA
>SLMR01000287.1 GCA_007133445.1 Aquisalimonas sp.
CGGGTAATGATCCGCGAAGGGGTGACGGATCGTCTCGATCCCGTAACGGCCGAGGGCGGCAAAGAACCGGTCTGGATTACCGATACCCGCGATCACGTGCGCCTGCTCCCCGGCAAACTCCGTCAGGTCACGCTTCAGGGTGTCGTCAGCCACGCCCACGGCCTTCGCGATACGCAGCGTGAAGTAGTAGGGCGTGAGCCACGATGGACCGCCATTGGCCACCAGCAGGTCAACGCTCCGCAGCCGCCGCCGAGGCTCGCGCAGGGGCCCGGCCGGCAGGCAATGGCCATTTCCGAGGCCCCGGGCGGCATCGATGACCACCACTTCCAGGTCCCTGTGCAGCCGGTAATGCTGCAAACCGTCGTCGGAGAGGACCACATCGCAGCCGTAGGTCTCGAGCAGGGTGTTGGCCGCCTGCACGCGGTCCGGGCCCGCAACCACAGGGCAGCCACTGCGCTGCGCTAGCAGCACGGGCTCGTCACCGACATCGTAGGGATCGCTATCCGGACCGACGAGTTGGGGCCACTCCTTGGACTGGCCGCCGTAACCGCGGGTAATGATGCCGGGGTTTCTGCCCATGGAGCGGAGGTAGCGTGCCATCCAGAGCACCAGCGGGGTCTTGCCCGTGCCGCCGACGAAGATGTTGCCGATGATCAGGACCGGCGCGTTGACCCGCTCCCGCTTGAGCACCCCGAAGCGATAGGCCTGGCGGCGGGCGGCCGTCGCAGCCCGGTACAGCCACGATGCCGGCAGCAGCGCCAGCGACCGTGAAGTGTTCCGCAGCCAGAATTCGGGAAAACCGGTCACCCCCGCACTCCACAGTCGCGCATCGTCAGCCGCGTACCCGCGGGCGGTGTTTGCATGCGGGCACTCACCTTCAATCGCGTCACTCGTCCTCCGGCACTGTGGCGATGGACAGGCTCTCCACCTCCGCCCGACCGGCCGCATCCAGCGCCGTGACCAGCGACTGGTGCGGGGTTCGGCCGTCGGCGCGGATGATCAGTGGGGCTTCGGGGTTCTCGGCAAGCGCTTCCTGCAAGGCGCGCTGCACCGTCTCCGTTTGCTGGTTGGCCAGGGCATTACCGTTGATGAAATAGTCGCCGTCGGCATCGATCGTGAGCTCGATGGGGCTATAGGCCCGTTGCCCCGGGTCCTGGGACGCTTCCGGCAGGGTGAGTTCCATGTCTGCCTCGTGCAGGAAAGTGGCGCTCACCATGAAGAAAATGAGCATCAGGAAGACCACGTCGATCAGCGGCGTCAGCGTGATTTCCGGTTCCTCCCGGCGTCGCGGCCTCAGATTCACGCCCGGCCTCCGTTCTCACCCTCGACTGCGCTGCGCTCGCGCTGGCCCTGGATTACTTCCACCAGCTTCAGCGCTTCCTGTTCCATGTCCACCATGTGGTTGTCCACCAGCCCGCGGAAATACCGGTAGGCCATCAGCGCGGGAATCGCGACAATGAGCCCGGCGGCGGTGGTCAGCAAGGCCTCGGAAATGCCTCCGGCCAGTTTGGCCGCGTCCCCGACGCCATGGGCGGTTATGGCGGTGAACACGCGGATCATGCCGATCACCGTGCCGAGCAGGCCCAGCAGCGGCGTAATCGACGCGATAGTGCCGAGGGTGTTCAGGAACCGCTCCAGGCGATGCGCTTCGTGACGGCCGGCGTCTTCGATGGACTCCAGCATGATGTCGCGGCCGCTGCGCATGTTGGTGAGGCCGGCCGCAAGCACCCGGCCCAGCGACGAGCCCTCGCGCAACTGCCGTAGCTGCTGGGCATCCAGCGTCCCGTTCTTGACCTGACTCCAGACGTGAGCGACCAGGTGCGGCGGCAATACCCGCCGCCGCTGTAGCGCCCACATGCGCTCGCCGATGATGGCCAGTGCGAGCACTGAGCAGATGATGATGGGAACCATCACCCAGCCGCCTGCTGCGATCATTTCCAGCACGCCGAGTTCCTCTCCCTGTCGTAGCTCCCTGGGGCCGGGCCAGCCCGCGCGCCCATGTCAACTGTGTGCGGTGCGGCCTGTGCGCGGCCGTTCGGTGGCTCCGCGAAACCCGAGGGGCACCGCGAGGAGCACGCATGATATACGATTCAACCCCATGACCGAAGGGGCCGTCGGTGAACCCTGTCACCGATTCCACCACCCGCTGCGCTGGCGCCGGCTCGTGACTTCAAGCTGCTGCTTCGCAGCTATTTCAACCGCCCCGTCGTGACCCGTGACATGCACCTGCACCTCCCGCTCCGCCAGCCGCGACAGCACCTCCGGGTGCGGTAGTCCGTGGCGATTGTCGGCATCCACGGGAATCACCGCCACCACCGGTCGCAGCGCGTCGAGCATCTCCTCGGTGACGGCATCGCGGTGACCAGCGGCGGGGAGAATGACCACGGCCACCGGCTCCACCCGATCCCAGGGGATGCGTCGCCCCGGCTCGACACCCGTGGCAATCAGCAGGTCGCCGGCCTCGGACTCCGCGCGCACAAGGCACGCGTCAATCCCCAGTGCCGCATCCAGAATGCGCACGGACCCACCTGCGCGCAGCGAAGCGGATTCCGGGTCCCGGCACCCCGCATCGCCGTCACCGGGGGCCAGGCGTGGTGCCGACGCACGCCTTGACACCGCTGACTCGCCACCACGGTGCCCGGCGCGATCCCGCGTCAGCACCAGTGCGTCGGCGCCCGACGGGGCTCGCCGCGCCAACAGGGCGTTCACCGTGTCGCCGCTCCTGCCGGTATCAACGGCCATGGTGCCTCCGCCGGCCTCCAGAACCGTCGCATGGCCGTGACCCACATCCAGCACCGTGGCCCGCCAGCCCTCCCCGGGGCCGGCAGCATCGGGCAGCGTCAGTGCCGCAAGTACGAGCGGGATCGCCAGCATGCGCGGCGCAAGCCCCGGTGGCGTCAGGACAACAACAGCCGCTGCACCAAGAAGCAACCACGCCGGCATGGATTCCGGAACCGGAAACGGTGGCAGCGCCTGCCCCAGGGCGGCAATCCACTCGGCAACACCGAGAAACAGCCAGAGCACCCAGGCACCCAGGCCCGCAAACCATGCCCCGACCGGCGGGATGACAACGACCAGAGCGGTGGCCAGCAACGTGAGCGGCACAGCAAACAGGCCCACCAGGGGGATGGCGATGAGGTTGGCCACCGGCGCCATCACGGCGGCATGCCCGAACAACGCCAGAGTGAACGGGACAATGGCCAGGCCGAGCTGCACCTGAATCGCGGGCCACCGCCAGACGCTGTCACCCGTGACACCGCCCCTCAGGAGCACGCCCAGGCACGCCACGGCCGCGAACGAGAGCCAGAAGCCGGGATCAAGGGGTGCCAGCGGGTC
>SLMR01000024.1 GCA_007133445.1 Aquisalimonas sp.
CTGGGACAGGGTAATGCCCAGCGCCCCGGTCAACCGCTCCAGGGAGTCGAGACTGGTGGCCACCTGGGCGTTTTCGATCTTGCTCACCATGCCGCGGCTCAGTTCCGCCCGGTCCGCGACATCGGCGATGGTCAGCCCCTGGGCGACCCGGCGCTGGCGCAGTACGGCGCCGATGTATTGCTCCAGCCCCATCCGGCGTTCACTGTCCGCATGCCGGGTGGCCAGCGTCTTGGGAACGAAGGCGTCCCTGTCCTCGCTCACCGGATCACACTCCGCCCCGCCCCGGGATCCAGTCCGTACCCGCCAGGGGCACGCGGGCCATGGCGGCCGCTTCCATGTCCAGGGCCACCAGGTCCTCGGGCTCCAGGTTGTGGACGTGGGACTTGCCGCAGGCCCGGGCGAGGGTCTGCGCCTCCAGGGTGATCACCCGCAGGTAGTTGGCCAGACGGCGGCCGGCCATCTCGGGGTCCAGCCTTGCGGCAAGCTCCGGATCCTGGGTGGAGATGCCCGCGGGGTCCTGGCCGGCGTGGTAGTCGTCGTAGAAGCCTGCCGCCGAGCCGATGCGCCGGTAATCCTCCTCCCAGCGCGGGTGATTGCAGCCCAGGGCGATCAGGGCAGCGGTGCCGATGCTCACCGCGTCGGCGCCCAGGGCGATGGCCTTGGCCACGTCGGCGCCATTGCGGATGCCGCCGGAGACGATGAGCTGCACCTTACGGTGCATGTCCATCTCCTGCAGCGCCTGCACCGCCTGGGGAATTGCCGCCAGTGTCGGAATCCCCACGTGCTCGATGAAGACTTCCTGGGTGGCGGCGGTGCCGCCCTGCATGCCGTCCAGCACCACCACGTCGGCACCGGCCTTCACCGCCAGCTTGACGTCGAAATAGGTGCGGCTGGCGCCGATCTTGATGAACACCGGCTTTTCCCAGTCAGTGATCTCGCGCAGTTCCTCGATCTTGATGGCCAGGTCGTCCGGACCGGTCCAGTCCGGGTGCCGACAGGCGCTGCGCTGGTCCACGCCCATGGGCAGGGTGCGCATCTGCGCCACCCGGTCGCTGATCTTCTGGCCCATGAGCATGCCGCCACCGCCGGGTTTGGCGCCCTGCCCCAGCACCACCTCGATGGCGTCCGCCATGCGCAGGTGCTTGGGGTTCATGCCGTAGCGGGACGGCAGGTACTGGTAGACCAGCGTGCGCGACTGGCCGCGCTCCTCGTCCGTCATGCCGCCGTCGCCGGTGGTGGTGCAGGTGCCCACGGCAGAGGCGCCACGCCCCAGCGCTTCCTTGGCGTTGGCGGACAGCGAGCCGAAGCTCATGCCGGCAATAGTGACCGGGATGTCCAGGTGCAGGGGCTTGCTGGCGAAGCGGTCGCCCAGGATAACGTCGGTGTCGCAGCGCTCCCGATAGCCCTCCAGCGGGTAGCGGGACATGCTCGCCCCCAGGAACACCAGGTCATCGAAGTGCGGCACCTTGCGCTTGGCGCCGAAGCCGCGGATGTCGTAGATGCCGGTATCGGCCGCGCGCTGGATCTCGCGGATGACGTTGCGGTCGAAGGTTGCCGACTCGCGCAGCCCCCAGTTGTCGGTGTGCTCGTCCATCGAATCCTCCTCAGCCGGAGTCGGCGTTGTCCACGTGGAAGTTGTAGAGCTGGCGCGCGGAGCCGTAGCGGCGGAACTCCGCCGGATCGGCCTCGAATCCCGCCTGCGCCAGCAACTCACGCAGCTCGGTCAGGTGTTCGTCACGCATCTCCTTCTCGATGCAGTCGGCACCGAGGGACTCCACCGAGCCGCGCACGTACAGGCGCGCCTCGTAGAGCGAGTCGCCCATGGCTTCACCGGCGTCACCGCAGACCACCAGCCGCCCTGCCTGGGCCATGAACGCACTCATGTGGCCGACGCTGCCGCCGACGACGATGTCCGCACCCTTCATGGAGATGCCGCAGCGGGCAGCGGCGTCGCCGTCGATCACCAGCAGGCCGCCATGGGCGGTGGCGCCGGCGGACTGGGAGGCGTTGCCGTGCACGTGCACGCGGCCGGACATCATGTTCTCGGCCACGCCGACGCCCACGGTGCCGTGGACGTTCACGGTGGCCTGCTGGTTCATGCCAGCGCAGTAGTAGCCGGCATGGCCATCGATATCGACGGTCAGGGCCTGATCCAGGCCACAGGCCAGGGCATGGCGGCCATCTGGATCGGTGATCCGCCAGTGCGGCTCGGTGAACTCCTGCGCCTGGTCGTGGAGCAGCTGATTCACCTCCCGCACGCTGTGTTCCGCGAGGCTGATGGTCCTCATGTACCGGTCTCCTGGCTGGTCAGTGGTCCGCCTTCCCAGACATAGACGCGCTTGGGCGCGGGCTCCCAGACCTCCGCGCCCTGGATGCCGGGCAGTGTGGTCAGTGCCCGGTACTCCGACGCCATGGCCACGTAGTCCGCTGTCTCGGCCATCACTGCCGGCTTGCAGGCGATGGGGTCGCGCAGCACGGCGAAGCCGTTGCGGGTGCCGACGGTAAAGGTGTAGAAGCCGTCGAGGTCGTCCACGGCCCGCTCCAGCGCCCCGGTGAGGCTGTCCCCCTCGGCCATGCGCCAGGTCAGATAGGCCGCTGCCACTTCGGTGTCGTTGTCCGTCTCGAACCGCAGGCCCGCCCGCTGGAGCTGGGCGCGCAGGCGGTTGTGATTGGACAGCGAACCGTTGTGCACCAGGCAGAGGTCGTGGCCGGTGGAGAAGGGGTGGCTGCCCTCCATGTTCACCGCGCTCTCGGTGGCCATGCGCGTGTGACCGATGATGTGGGTGCCCTGCATGCCCTGCAGGCCGAAGCGCTCGGCCACCAGGCGCGGATGCCCCACGCCCTTGAGGATTTCGATGCTGTGACCGACGCTCATCAGGTGCACGTCCGGCGCGTTGTCACGCAGCCAGTCGCGCACGGCGTCGGCATTGGTGCCGGTCTTGAACACCGCGGCGGTGGCGTTGCGGAACCACTCCACCGGCTCACCCACATGCGCCTGCAGCCCGTCGGCGATGGCCGCCCAGTCGGTGGCGGGGTCTTCCGCCTGCAGGGTGTACTTCAGGCGCTCCTGCCCCACGTCGTCGCCATAGATGGCGAAACCGGCGCTGTCCGGGCCCCGGTCACCCATGGACAGCAGCATGGGCTGAAACAGCTCACCCAGCCGCGGCTGCAGCGCCTCGTTCTTCAGATACAGTCCAACAATGCCGCACATGACAGCACTCCTCTGTGTATTCGCCGCCGCGGGTCAGAAGAACTCCGCGTAGCGCTCCACCTCCCAGGCGGAGACGTGGCGGTTGTACTCGATCCACTCGTTGCGCTTGAGCCGGATGAACTC
>SLMR01000117.1 GCA_007133445.1 Aquisalimonas sp.
GGCAAATACCCCATGGTGGCCTCGGCCCACATGAGCGTGCTGACCGCCAAGGTAGCCGGTGTCCAGCGCGTTGTGGCCGCCACGCCCCCGAGCGGAGGACGCCCGCACCCGGCCATCATTGCCGCCATGCACCTGGCCGGCGCCGACGAGATCCTGATCCTGGGCGGCGTCCAGGCCGTGGGCGCCATGGCCATCGGCACCGAGACCATCGACCCGGTGGACATGCTGGTTGGCCCGGGCAACATGTTCGTGGCCGAGGCCAAGCGGCAGCTGTTCGGCCGCGTCGGCATCGATCTGTTCGCCGGCCCCACGGAGACGCTGGTCATCGCCGACGACACCGTGGATGCCGAGATGTGCGCGGTGGACCTGCTCGGCCAGGCCGAACACGGACCCACCTCCCCCGCTGTCCTGCTCACCGACTCCGAGCAGCTGGCGCGGGACACCATCGCCGAGGTGGAGCGCCAGCTCGCGATCCTGCCCACAGCTGACGTGGCCCAGGACTCCTGGGCGGAGTACGGCGAAGTCATCCTCTGCGACTCCCGGGAGGAGATGGTAAGCGAGGCCAATCGCCTGGCCTTCGAGCACGTGCAGATCATGACCGGCGACGATGACTACTTCTTCAACAACCTGCGCAACTTCGGCTCGCTGTTCATCGGCCCGCGCACCAACGTGGCGTACGGTGACAAGGTCATCGGCACCAACCACACCCTGCCCACCAAGCGTGCCGCGCGTTATACCGGCGGCCTGTGGGTAGGCAAGTTCATGAAGACCTGCACCTACCAGCGTGTGCTGACCGATGAGGCCTCGGTACGCATGGGCGAGTACTGCTCACGGCTATGCAACCTGGAGGGCTTCTCCGGCCACGGCGAACAGGCCAACATCCGCGTGCGGCGCTACGGCGGCCGCGACGTCGAGCCCTACGGCGCGGCGCGCTGACACGGAGGCGATCATGGACGCACTGCCGAAGACCCCATCCTTCCGCCTGGACGGCCAGCGCGCGCTCGTCACCGGCGCGGGCCGCGGCATCGGCCTTGCCGCGGCCGCGGCCCTGGCCGAAGCCGGAGCTGAAGTCACCCTGGTCGCCCGCAGTGAGGGCGAGATCCGGGATGCCGCCGAGGCCATCGAGGCCGCCGGCGGGCGCGCCCGGGCCCGGGCGCTGGACGTCACCGACAGCGAGGCGGTCCGTGCCCTGCTGGCGGACCACGGCCCGTTCACCGTGCTGGTGAACAACGCTGGCATGAACCGCCCGGCGCTGGCGTCGGAGGTGACCGAGGCCGACTACGACACGGTGATGGATCTCAACGTCAAATCCGCCTTCTTCCTGGCCCGGGAAGTCGCCGGGGCGCTGCAGGCGGCGGGCCTTCCCGGCTCCATCATCAACCTGTCGTCGCAGATGGGCCATGTGGGCGGCCTCAAGCGCACCGTCTACTGCGCCAGCAAGCACGCCGTGGAAGGCTGGACCAAGGCGATGGCCTGGGAAGTGGGGAAAGACAATATCCGTGTGAACACCGTCTGCCCCACGTTCATCGAAACGCCCATGACCCGGCCCATGCTGGACGACCCCGCCTTCCGCGAGAACGTCCTGCGCCAGATCGCCCTGGGGCGCCTGGGGCAGCCGGAGGACATCATGGGGGCGGTGGTCTTCCTCGCCAGCAACGCCTCGGCCCTGGTGACCGGCAGCGCCCTCATGGTGGACGGCGGCTGGACGGCGGTCTGACATGGCGGGCAGGCGCGGCGGCCGGGTCAACGCACGGGATGTGGCCCGCGCCGCCGGCGTTTCGCAATCCGCCGTCAGCCGCACCTTCACGCCCGGCGCGAGCGTTGCGGCTGAAACCCGGCAGCGCGTGATCAGCGCGGCGCGGGAACTGGGCTACCGGCCCAACGCCTTCGCCCGTTCCCTGATCACGCGGCGCTCGCGCATGATCGGCCTGGTGCTGGCGGACCTGTACAACCCCTTCTATGCCGGCATGCTGGAAGCGGTCTCCCGGGAACTCCAGGCAGCGGGGCACCACGTCATGGTGTTTTTCACCGACCGGGGCGAGGCGGATGACGCCCTGCAGGAGATCCTGCAGTACCCGGTGGCGGGGCTGTTGATGGCGTCGGCCACGCTCTCGTCAGCGCTGGCCCGCGAGTGCGCCGAGGCCGGCATCCCCGTGGTGCTGCTCAACCGGGACGTGCCCGATGCCCCCACCGTCAGCGTCACAGCGGACAACGAGGCCGGAGGTGCGGCGGTGGGTGACTTCCTCGCCCGGGCCGGCCACCAGCGCGTGGCATTCATTGCCGGCGATCCGGAGGCGTCCACCAGCCGCGACCGCGAATGTGGTTTCCGCGACGCCCTGGCCCGCCACGGCCTCGCCTGTCACGGCCGCGCCGTGGGGAACTACACGCGGGAGGGCGCCCGCGAGGCCGCGCGCATCCTGTTCCGCACCGACGCCCCGCCGGACGCGGTCTTCGTCGCCAATGACTACATGGCCTTCGCGGTCATGGACACCCTGCGCGGTGAACTGGGACTGCGCGTGCCGGAAGATGTCTCCGTGGTGGGCTACGACGACGTGGCCCAGGCGGCCTGGGACGCCTACGACCTGACCACCGTCACCCAGCCCGCCGAGGCCATGGTCAGCACTGCCGTGGCGGCACTGCTCGGCAGCATCCATGACGGCACCCCCGGGCGGGATCGCCGCGTCATCGCCGGTGAACTGGTGGTGCGCGGCTCCAGCCGGCGCCCGAAAAACGCCCCTAGAGATTGACGCCGGCGTCGGCGATCTCCGGCAGCGGCGCATCCTCACCGCGGGCGACAGCGCGCAGCCACTGGATCTCCTGAGCCCAGCCTTCCGGACCGGCGGGCGTCTCCAGGAACATGGGCAGGTGCGCCGTCCGGGCATCCGTGACGATCCGCCGGAAGGCATCCGGGCCGATTTCTCCGCGCCCGATCAGGGCGTGGCGGTCTTTGCGCGAGCCGAGCGGCGGCCTGGAATCGTTCAGGTGCAACCCCGCCAGGCGATCCAGGCCCAGCACCTGGTCAAAGGCATCCCAGGTTTCCTCCCAGCCCGTCTCGGTGTGGATGGGGTAACCGGCGGCAAAGACGTGAGCGGTGTCGATGCATACGCCGAAGCGCTCGGGCTGCTCAAGCTGGTCCGGCATGGCCCGCAGTTCCTCGAAGCTCGCGCCCAGCGTGGTCCCCTGTCCGGCCACGTTCTCCAGCACCAGCAGCACGTCCGTCTTGTCCGGATGAGCGCGACACAACGCGTTCAAGGCGTGGGCAATCTGCGCGATGCCCGTGGCCTCCCCTTCACCCACATGGGCGCCGGGGTGGAAGTTAAGAA
>SLMR01000399.1 GCA_007133445.1 Aquisalimonas sp.
AGGGCCGTGCGCGCATTGGTCATGGTGTCCAGGGTGGTGAACGATTTTGACGAGATAATGAACAGTGTGGTCTTGGGGTTCACCCGCTCCAGCACGTCGGTGACGTGGACGCCGTCGATGCTGCTGACGAAATGCATGCGGATGGCGTTGGTCCGGTAGGGCTCCAGGGCCTCGGTGGCCATCAACGCGCCCAGGTCCGAGCCGCCCACGCCGATGTTGACCACGTCGGTGATCACCCGCCCCGTGCAGCCCCGGTATTCGCCGCGGTGCAGGCGGTTGACGAACAGCCGCATGCGGGTGAGTTCCCGCTGCACGTCTGGCATCACGTCGCGGCCGCCCACGTACATGGCGCCGTTGCCGCGATTGCGCAGTGCCATGTGCATGGCCGCACGATTCTCGGTGTTGTTGACCGGCTCACCGGCGAACAGGCGCTCGACGGCCTCCTCCAGACCGCGGCGCCGGGCCAGGGCGCGCAGGCTGCCCATGGTGTCGTCGGTGACCAGGTTCTTGGAGTAGTCCAGCAGCAGCCGGTGGTGCTCGGTGCTGAAGCGGTGGAATCGCTCCGGATCCTGCTGGAACAGGTCGCGAATGCGCTGCTGGCGCAGCGCCCCGGCATGCTTGCGCAGTACCTGCCACTCGGGCAGCCCTGTCAGGCCGCCTGCGGGAGCCGACGCGTGTGCCATGGCGAATCCTTGTGCGCGCGGGATCGATGCCCGAATTCTACATGATCCGCCGAGGTGCCGGCACGATCGGCTGCGCCATCCGGGCGCTTGCCCCGGGCGACGGGCTGGCACACAATCCCGCCGCATGGATATCCGCATTCGCAAGGCGAGCCCGCTCCCGTGGCTGCTGGCGCTGGGGCTGCTCACGGCCCCGGCCGGCGCCGTACTGGGCGACGAGGTGCCGCGGGTGGAACTCGACCCGCCGGAATCCTCGGTGCAGACCCGCTGGGGCCTGGGCGTGGCTCACGGCGTCCAGTGGTACGAGGATGAGGATGACGGCGTGGGTGATACGGGTACCGTCAATGCCGTGCAGATCAGTTACCGGGCCACCATCCGCGAGGCCGATGGCGCCGACTGGCGGTTCGAGCTGGGTTTCGAGCACGCCCTGTCCGACAGCCGCCCCGAGGTGGCGCCCGGCGTGCAGCGGCGGGTGCGCAGTAACGGAGTGTTCTACCGCTTCAACCGCTACTTTGGTGAGCGCTTTTATCTGGGCGGGCGCATTGGCATGGCGCGGGTGCGCGGGCCGGATGACGCCAGTGGCCTCGAGGTGGTGCCGGGGCTGCAGGCCGGTGTGAGTCTCGCGCGCTGGCTGGATGCCGGCGTGGAGCTGGTGGTCGCCAACCCCAGCAGTGAACCTGGCGGGCGCCCGGCCGACCTGCGCGGCGTGGTCACGGTGTCCTTCTGACCTGCCGTTGAACTGTGCAACTCTCCCTTGTGCTGGCGTCACGCCAGTCCGCAAACTGGGCGTTATCCGCCCTACTGATTCTGCGAGGGTCCCATGACCTACTGTCTGGCCGCCACCGTGGATGCCGGTCTCGTGTTTGCGTCTGATTCCCGGACCAACGCCGGCGTTGACCACATCAATACCTATCCCAAGCTGCACCCGTTCATCTGGGAAGGGGACCGCGTGCTGGTGGTGCTCAGTGCCGGCAACCTTGCCACGACCCAGGCCGTGGTCACGGAACTCCAGCGTGAGAGCGAGCAGGGCGGGCCGCTGGGTGAAGCGGACTACATGGCGCAGGTTGCCGCCCACGTGGGTCGCGTCAGCCAGCAGATCCAGCAGCGCCACCGTCCGGAGGCGCCGGGATCCGGTGGCTTGTCCCTGGAGGCGACGTTCATCGTCGGCGGGCAGATCGGTGGCGAGCCGCCGGAGCTGTTCCTGGTCTACCCCCAGGGCAACTACATCACCTGTTCCGACGAGCAGCCGTTCCTGCAGATCGGCGAGACCAAGTACGGCAAGCCCATCCTGGACCGTATCATTACCCGTTCCACATCGCTGGAGGACGCCGCGCGCTGCGCCCTGGTGTCCATTGATTCCACCATGCGCAGCAACCTCTCCGTGGGGCCGCCGCTGGACCTGATGCTGTACCGGCGCGACAGCCTCGAGGAGCCCCGTGTGTTGCGCTACAAGATGAACTCGCCCTATTTCGCTTCCATCCGCAAGCAGTGGGGCGATGGCCTGCGGCGCATCTTTGATGACCTGCCGCGTTTCGACTGGGAGAAGAGCGGCCGGTCCTGATACTACGGCAACCGCTCAGGCCTCGCTCATGCCCGCGGCGTGGACCACACCGTGGATGAACTCCAGCTTGCTGCATACCGCCGGATTGAGGGTGAAGGGGTAGGTGTCCGGCGCGCCGACGCTGCGAGCCAGAGCGTTCATGAGTACGGTCAGGCGCATCCATTCGCCGAGGAGTTGTCGGAAGTCGGTGTTGTTGGGAAGGAAACGCCGGTACTGGTCCGAGTCGGCGACGATCAGCCCCAGGTCGGCAGCCGTCTCCAGCGTGTCCCGCAGGTGCAGGTAATGCGCCCAGCACTCCGCCCAGTCTTCCCAGGGGTGCGCGCTGGCGTAGGCAGTGATGAAGCTCTCGCGCCAGTCCTCCCGGGGCGCCGCATGATGGGCCCGCAGGGCTTCGGCGTAGTCGACGGTTTCGTCGCCGAAGCGCTCCCGGAAGCTCGCGTGCCAGCCCGTGTCCTGGACCAGGCGTTGCCAGTAGTAGTGGCCGCTCTCGTGGCGGAAGTGACCCAGCACGGTGCGGTAAGGCTCGTTCAGGGCCACACGCACCCGCTCGCGGTAGTCATCATCCGCTTCGGCGATGTTGATGGTGATCACGCCCTCGGCGTGACCCGTGGATACCGGCACCTGGTCGGTAGCGTCGG
This sequence comes from Aquisalimonas sp., assembly GCA_007133445.1. The sequence continues at coordinate 2,880 of SLMR01000399.1, forward strand.
CCATGAACTCGAAGGCCAGGCCCTGATTCGGGGCGGTGTCCTGATCCTCCACCGGCAGGTGCAGCCGCAGCAGGGTGTACACCAGGTGCCGCTTGGCCCGTTCCATGATGCGCCAGCGCCGGGGATTGCCGGGAACGCTCTGGTCCGGAATGATGCGGGTCAGTCGGCAGGCGTGGCAGAGGCCGTGGCCACTGTCGGCGGGCAGCATCCAGTTGCAGGCGATGGGGCCGTGGCGGTTGGTGCATTCGCGCAGCGACGGTTGGGCGGGATCGTCCGCGGGCCGCCAGGACATGCCCTCGGCCGTCAGCGGGTGAAGACGGATGGAGTCGGGGATGAAGCCCAGGCTTCGGCCGCAGGCGAGGCAGGCAGTGTTCTCGAAGAAGAGACGGTTGCCGCAGACACAGGTGGCGTGTTGCATGGGTG
>SLMR01000026.1 GCA_007133445.1 Aquisalimonas sp.
CAGCACCACCTTCTTGCCCTTGAGATCGCCAAGGGAGAGGGCGGAGAAATCCGTCCGCGTCAGCGTGAAATCCGGCGCTTGCATGCCGGTATCAGGCAGTTCACCAGCAGTCTGCACCATGGTGCCGCGCAGTGAGATCTGTGGCATTGATTACGCTCCTGTCTTGGTTGATGGATCAGTCACGAAAATTCGTCCAGGCCCTCCGGAAGCCGTCGTCCAGGTCCTTCCACGCCTTCTCCGCACGCTTGCGGAAGTCGTCCCAGCCTTCCTCGCCCGCACGCTCGAGCTCCTTCATCCGCTCGCGCGCCTCCTCGCGGCGCTGCCGTAGATCCTCGATTTCCGTCTCATAGCGCAGCCGGGCATCGGCCTGCGCCTCCCTGGCCTTGGCTTCCAGCCGGGCCAGATCCGCATTCCACTGGTCCAGCTGCGCCTTGAACTTCTCCAGGTACTCATCCCGCTTGGCCATGGCCACCTCCCTCCTGTCTCGTGACCCGATGCCGCACTGTCGCATGCTCTGTCGGGAAACGCGACAGGCGGCTCAGCTACAAGGGTACTTACATTGTCACGGGAATGACCACTGGTCCAACCACTCGGCCACCGGTCACAAGCGGCCGTGAACCAGGAGGTGGCGATCCGAGACGGTCTCCACGTGGAGGGTATCCAGCCCCGCATCCCGGAGCTGCTGCCGGACCTCGTCCGGGGTAAACGCCGCCAGCAGGGAGTTGAAGAAGTCACGGCGCAGCACTTCCGGTTCGCCGGCACCGTACGCCTCGACAATTTCCGCCGCTCCCTCGCGGTCCGGCGGCCGGAACAGATCCATGACCAGCACGCCGGCGCCAGGCCGCGCCGCACGCCGGACCATCCGCCACAGCCCCATGGGCTCGTGCAGATGGTGGAGCAAGCTATTGCTGACGACGTCGTCGTACTCCTGACGCGGCAGGTTCGCATCCGGGATACTGCCGTGCAGGAAGCGGACCCGCGGCACCAAATCCGGCTCCTGCGCCAGAGCATCCCGGGCCAGGGCAAGCATGGCCTCTGCCCCGTCCAGACCGTGGACTTCGACACCCGGATAACGACGCACGACACGCAACGGGATGTCGCCGGGGCCACAGCCGAGATCCAGCATCACACCGGAGGGTGTCCCCAGGCGTTCCTCGAACAGTGTCAGAAAGCGGCTGTTGGGTTCCTCGAAGTCCGCCCGGGCGTATGCCAGCGCCTGTTCGGCCTCGTCCATGAGCTCAGGTTCGGGGATGCGCTCCATCATTCATCATTCCTGCCGGTAACCGATGACCACGTCCATGACATTGGTACCGGTGGGGCCGGTGCGCAACAAGTCACCGCTGGCCTCCAGGAAGCGACCACTGTCCGCCGCCTCGAGACAGGCCTCGGGATCCAGCCCCGCCTGGCGGCCGCGGAAACAGGTCTGCACATCCACCAGCGCACCGGCGGCATCACCGGGGCCGTCGGTGCCGTCAGTCCCGGCGGCCAGCAGCCACAACCCCCGGTACCCCTCGATGCAGGCAGCCGCCGTCAACGCCAGCGCCTGGGCACGTCCGCCCTGGCCGGGATCATCAGGCAGCGCAACAGTGGTTTCACCGCCCCACACCTGCACGCCCGCCGGGCCGTGAATCAGAGCCTCGGCAATGCGTTCACCGGCCCGCAGGGCATCACCCCCCAGCTGTTTCTCGTGCAGTGTGACCGGCAGTCCCAGGTGCTGCGCCCGGGCGCGGACCGCTTCCAGGGCGTCACCGTTGCGGGCCACGATCCGTTGCTGCAGACCGGCTACCGCGGGTGCGTTTTCATCGGGGGGCCCCGGGACCTCCGCGGCGGCACGGTGCACCCAATCCGGCGCGCCATCCGGCACGCTGCCCGGTGACTGCCCCGGCACGAACAGGCCGGAGCCGATCACTGCCGGGTCATCGCCGGGGACATCGGAAACCAGGTACAGCCGCGCCGGCCGCCCCTGAAGATGCAGCGCCAGGCGCCCCCCCTTGATGCGGGAGATGGCCCGGCGCACGGCGTTGATGGCGTCAATGGCCAGGTGCTGGCCCAGCAGCCAGCGATTGAGCTCGGCCAGATGCTCCGCGCTCACGCCTTCGGGCAGCCGTTCCACCAGGCTGGAGGCGCCTCCGGAGACAAGCAGCAGCACCTCGTCACCGGCAGGCAGCCCCTCCAGGAACTCCACGGCAGCCTCGCCAGCGGCCAGACTGCGCTCGTCCGGAACCGGGTGTGCCGCTTCCAGGCAGCGGAAACGCCCGTCGTCGGTGACCGCGTGACTGAGATGGCCGGTCTTGGTAATCACCAGGCCGCCGATCAGCCCGTCCCCCAGCGCATCCATGGCGCCCTGCGTCATGGCCGCGGCAGCCTTGCCGATGGCCAGTAAGTGGAAGCGGCCGTCGGGCCGGTCCTGCTCCAGGGCGTGGCGGACGGCGGGCCTGCCGCCGACCCGGTCCAGGGCGGCCCGAAAGAGATGCTGCAGCAGTTCGCGGTGGTCCATGGGCGGTCCTCTCCTGCGGACGCGTGCGGGTTGTCCCAGTATGCCCCAGAGGCGGCTTACACGTGGGCCAGCGCCTGCTCCAGATCGGCCTGCAGGTCGTCCACCTCTTCCAGGCCCACGGAAATGCGAAGCAGGCCTTCGGTGACCCCGGAGGCGTCGCGCTCTTCCTGGCTGATGCGACCGTGCGTGGTGCTCGCTGGATGGGTAATGGTGCTCTTGGCGTCACCGAGATTCGCGGTAATGGAGATCATCCGGGTGTTGTCCACGACGCTCCAGGCGGCCTCGCGCCCGCCGGCCACCTCGAACGACACAATGCCACCGTAGCCGGACTGCTGCCGTGTGGCCAGGTCGTGCTGGGGATGGTCGGGCAGTCCCGGGTAGTTGACGCGCCGCACCCGCGGATGCGCCTGCAGCCACTCGGCCAGACGCTGGGCGTTCAGGGAATGCGCTTGCATGCGCAGTCGCAGCGTTTCCAGCCCCTTGAGAAACACCCAGGCGTTGAAGGGGCTCATGGTGGGGCCGGCAGTGCGCAGCACACCGAAGACGTCCTCGCCCACGCGCCGGGAATCCCCGATCACGGCACCGCCGACGCAGCGCCCCTGGCCATCCAGATACTTGGTGGCCGAGTGGATGATCAGGTCCGCACCGAGGTCCAGCGGCCGCTGCAGTGCCGGGGTACAGAAGCAGTTGTCCACGGCGAGCAGCGCATCCTGCCCGTGGGCAAGCTCCGCAAGCCTGGCGATGTCCGCCACCTCCGTGAGCGGGTTGGACGGGGTCTCCAGGAACAGCAGGCGGGTTTCCGGGCGCAGCGCCGCCTCCCAGCCCGCGTAGTCGGTGGGGTCGACGAAGGTAGTCTCAACGCCGAACTTGGGCAGGATCTTGCTGAACAGCGAGGTGGTGGTCCCAAACACCCCGCGGGAGCAGACGATATGATCCCCGGACCGGAGCAGCGCCATGCAGGTCGCGGTGATGGCTGCCATGCCCGATGCCGTTGCGACACACGCCTCGCCGCCTTCAAGCGCCGCCAGACGCTGCTCGAAGGTCCGCACCGTGGGGTTGGTGAACCGCGAGTAGATGTTGCCCGGTTCCTCGCCAGCGAAACGCGCCGCAGCCTGGGCGGCACTGTCGAAGGTGAAACTCGAGGACAGGAACAGGGGCTCCGACTGCTCCTGTTCGCCGGTGCGGACCTGCCCCCCGCGCACGGCCTGCGTGTCGAATCCTGCTGGCTTGTGTTCCTCCGTCATGCAGATGTCCTCAAGGGTTTTCGCGCCGACCCCATCGCCTGCGGAGGGGACGGCGGTCGCGCTCAGTCGGGCTCGCTCTGGAGATCCACCAGGGAGTCGGCACTTGCGCGCTGGTTCTTGGCGTCATCGTTGCGCTGCGCTTCCAGGGCCTTCAGGTAGTCCCCGGTGACGTCGCCGGTGACGTACTCGCCGTTGAAGCAGGACGCATCGAACGCCCGCAGTCGCGGGTTGCCGTGCTGCACGGCGGCGATCAGGTCGTCCAGATCCTGGTAGATCAGCCGATCCGCGCCGATCAGCCGCGCCACTTCCGCCTCGGAGCGATCGTGGGCAATCAACTCCCGGGCCGACGGCATGTCGATGCCGTAGACATTAGGGTAACGCACCGGCGGCGCCGCCGATGCGAAATAGACGTTGCGGGCACCCTCGTCCCGCGCCATCTGGATGATCTGATCACAGGTCGTCCCGCGGACAATGGAATCATCCACCAGTAGCACGTTCTTGCCCTTGAACTCGAGACCGATGGGGTTGAGCTTCTGGCGCACGGACTTCTCGCGCTGTTGCTGGCCGGGCATGATGAACGTCCGCCCGATGTAGCGATTCTTGATGAACCCCTCGCGGTACTTCACGCCCAGGTGCTGGGCCATCTCCAGGGCAGCCGTGCGGCTGGTATCAGGCACCGGGATGATCACGTCGATATCGTGGTCCTGCCACTCGCGCTCGATCTTGGCTGCCAGGTGCTGCCCCATCCGCAGACGCGCCTTGTACACCGCGACGTCGTCGATGATGGAATCCGGCCGGGCCAGGTAGACGTACTCGAACAGGCACGGGCAGTTCTCCGGGGCATCAGCGCACTGGCGCGTGTGCAGCTCGCCGTCCAGGGTGACGAACAGCGCTTCCCCGGGCTCAAGCTCCCGAACCAGGCGGAAACCGAGCGTATCCATGGCCACGCTCTCGGACGCCACCAGGTACTCGCGCCCCTCGGGCGTCTCGCGCTCGCCGAAACACACGGGGCGGATGCCATGGGGATCACGGAAGGCGAGCATGCCGTAGCCGTTGATCATGGCCACCGCGGCGTAGCCGCCGCTGCAACGCCGGTGTACGCCGGCAACGGCATCGAAGATGTCGTTCTCGTCCACCCGCAGCTTGGCCGGGCGGGCCAGCTCGTGGGCGAAGACGTTGAGCAGGATCTCGGAATCGGACTCGGTGTTGATATGGCGGAGATCCTCGAGGAACAGCTCCCGCTTGAGCTGCTCGGCATTGGTCAGGTTGCCGTTGTGGGCGAGGCTGATGCCGTACGGGGAGTTCACGTAGAAGGGCTGCGCTTCCGCGCTGCTGGCACAGCCCGCGGTGGGGTAGCGCACGTGCCCGATACCGATGTGGCCTCGCAACTGAATCATGTGCTCGGTACGGAAGACATCGCGCACCAGGCCATTGCGCTTACGCAGGTAAAGGCGCCCGTTCTCCCAGGTCATGATGCCGGCAGCGTCCTGGCCCCGGTGCTGGAGCACGGTCAGCCCGTCGTAGATCGCCTGGTTCACCGGCCCGTGGGCCACCATTCCGATAATGCCGCACATGAACGCTGCATCCTCCTGCCGCTCGCTCTCACGGAGCGTCCGGACACCGCCCGTCAGGCGTCGTCCGGTGCCGCCTCCGTACTTGCCGGGGGCGCCCCGGCATTGTCACAGAATTCCTGCCAGTAGTCCGGCGCTTCGGTGCCGTCGGCGTCCGGGTCGCCTGCCAGAGGCGTGTAGTCCATCAGTCCGTCCAGCCATTCGCGCACACCCAGCTCACACACCCAGGGCTGGAACTGTGCCACCAGCACGGACTCCTGCCACCAGGCCTCCCGCGGCAGGGCGGTGAGCCCCGCCGCCACGATCACCACGGCCACCACCACCAGTCCGCGGGCGATGCCGAAGATCACCCCGATGTAGCGATCGGTGCCGCTCAGCCCTGTTCGCCCTACGAGCTGGCCGGCGATGTAGTTGATGATGGCGCCGACGATCAGCGTCCCCACGAACAGCAGCGCGAATGCGGCGCCGAGCTGCAGCGTCGGCGAGACGATGTAGTCGCCGAAGTACACCGCTACATCCTCGGAGAAGCGAATCCCGATCCAGAAGGCGGCAATCCAGACCACCAGGGAAATCACCTCACGCACGAAGCCACGGATCAGACTGATCACGACGGAAACGGCGATCACTGCGAGGATGGCGTAATCGAGCCAGTTCATGGGCGGAGGTCAGCGCCGGGGAAGCACGAAGGGCTGAATGGTAGCAAAGCCCCTGCACCGGAGAAAGCAAACGGCACCCTGAGTTCAGCTCTCCCCTCAGGGATGGGACACGACCAGGCCGTCCAGATCGGCCTCGTCCGCCAGCCGCTCCAGCAGTTCCTGCGCTTCGTCCCGCTCCACCACCGGACCCACGCGCAGCCGGTAGACCGGATCGTCGCCCTCGCGCTCGACACGCTCCACATAGGCGGAGAAGTCCTGCTCCCGCAGGCGGTCACGCAGACCAAGGGCATTGTCCTCGCTGCCGAAACTGCCGACCTGAACAGCCCAGGACGCCAGTTCGTCGTCATCCTGCGGGGCTTCGTCCACCGGTTCGACCTCGGCATCGGCGTCGGTGTCGGCCTCAGCGTCTTCGGCCTCCGGCTCCGTATCCGGTTCAGCGGCCTCCGCGTCATCCCGCGCCGACGCCAGCGCGTCCTCGGACTCCGGCGCCGGTGGTGGAGCGTCACCGGGGTCATCGGCCTCATCCGCTGGCGGCTCGCCGGTTTCCTCGGGCAGGGGGACCGCCTCCAGCTCTCCCGTGGGCGGCGTCTCGCCGGGGTCGCCGCCGGGACCCAACTCCACTTCCGGGCGATCCGGGATGTCCATGGACACGTCCGTGGTGCTGCGATCCACCGGCCCCTGCAGGAGCATGGGCAGGAAGATCACCGCCAGGGCCACCACCACGACTGCGCCGATCAGTCGCTGCTTGTGCTGCTGTTGCACTATGCCGTCCTCCCTGTCCCTGCCGGAGCAGCATTGCCTACAGCATGCATCACTTCCTCCACCGTGCGGAAGGAGCCGAACACGATCACCCGGTCACCGGGCTCGGCCTGCCCCGACAGGCTTGCCACCAGCGCCGCCGCGTCCCCGCTCCCGGCCACGGTCTCGCCGCGACGCTCCAGCTCACGCACCACCTGGGGCGCGGGCCGGGCGTCGGGATCCGGAAGCGACAGGGGCCACCAGGCGTCGACGCGATGGCCCAGCGCCTCCAGCACCGGCTCCAGCTCCTTGCGCGCCATGATGCCGAACACCGCATGACAACGACCGGCCACTGGCCGGCGATCGAGTTCCGCTGCCAGCACCCCCACCGCATCGGCGTTATGGGCCACATCCAGCAGCCACTCCACCGGTCCGGGCAACACCTGCAGACGCCCCGGCAACCGAGCCTCCCGCAGCCCCTCGGCCACCGCCTCCGAGGCGACGGGCAATTGCTCGCGGAGCTGCTCCAGCGTCGCCAGCACCCCGGCGGCGTTGCGGTACTGCATGGGGCCCGGCAGGGCCGGCGCCGGCAACCCCGACAGAGTGACCGCGCTGCCGCGCCAGTCCCACTCGCCGCCCGGGCCGACCTGCCAGTCGTAATCCTCACCGGCAACCCGGAGTGTTGTCCCCTGAGCCGCCGCCATCTCCCGGATCACCTCCGGCATGGCCTCACCCGAAAACACCGCCGGCCGGTCCCGGCGCATGATGCCGGCCTTCTCCCGGCCGATGGCGTTGCGGTCGTGACCCAACCACTCGGCATGGTCCAGGCCGATGCTGGTGAGCAGGGCCACGTCCGCATCCATAATGTTGACGGCATCGAGCCGCCCGCCCAGTCCGACCTCCAGCAGGCCGACGTCCACCTGTTGCTCCCGGAACAGCCACAGCGCCGCAAGGGTGCCGAACTCGAAGTAACTGAGGGTGATGTCGTCACGGGCCCGGTCAATGGCATCGAAGGCGGCCATGATGGCCTCGTCCGTGGCCTCCTCTCCGCCGATGCGAATGCGCTCGTTGTAGCGCAGCAGATGGGGCGAGGTGTAGGCGCCGGTGCGATAGCCCGCGGCAGTCAGGATGGCGCCAAGCAGGGCCACGGAGGAGCCCTTGCCGTTGGTGCCGGCGACAGTGATCAGCGGTCTGTCCGCAGGCCGCAGACCCAGCCGGTCCGCCACGGCACCGACGCGCTCCAGGCCCGGATCGATGGCGCGCGGGTGCAGGCCTTCCTGCCACTGCAGCCACGCCGCCAGAGTGGGGTGACGCACGCGTTCAGTCCGCCGTCTCGACCACCGCCTCCTCCTGCGGCTCGCGCTCGCCCGGGGATGGCTGGTGGGTAAGCATCGCGAGAAGCCGGGCGATGGTATCGCGCATGTCACGACGGTCCACGATCATGTCGATGGCACCGTGATCCAGAAGGAACTCGGCCCGCTGGAACCCCTCCGGCAGGGTTTCGCGCACCGTCTGCTCGATCACCCGCGGGCCGGCGAAACCGATCAGCGCACCGGGTTCGGCGATGTTGACGTCACCGAGCGTGGCCAGACTGGCGGATACACCACCCATGGTCGGGTCCGTGAGCACGGAGATGTAGGGCACCCCCTCCTCGCGCATGCGCCCCAGCACGGCACTGGTCTTGGCCATCTGCATGAGCGAGAACAGTGCCTCCTGCATGCGCGCCCCGCCCGAGGCGGAGAAGCAGACCAGCGGGATGCGCTCCTCCAGCGCCACGTTGGCGGCACGTACGAAACGCTCCCCCACCACGGACCCCATGGAACCGCCCATGAACTCGAACTCGAAGGCGCAGGCAACCACCGGCTGGGTGCGCAGCCGGCCCTGGTAGGCAATCAGGGCGTCGTCTTCACCGGTGCTCTTGTGCGCCTGGGCCAGGCGGTCCTTGTACTTCTTGCTGTCCTTGAAGCGCAGGGCATCCACCGGCTTGACCGAGGCGCCGATTTCCGTGGGTTCATCATCGTCCAGGAACGTGAGCAGCCGCTGACGCGCATTGATGCGCATGTGATGGCTGCACTTGGGGCACACCTCGTGATTGCGCTCCACCTCCGGACGGTAGAGCACCGCGCTGCACCCGGGGCACTTGGTCCAGAGGCCTTCCGGGACGCTGCGGTTGCGCGCCTTCTCGGTGGCGTCCGTCCGGATCCGTGAGGGCATGAGTTTCTGGAACCAGCTCATGATGTCATGTCCTGTTCACGTTGCTGTGAAGAAAACCCCGCACACGCGGCGGTATTGTCACGCCGGAACGATTCCGGCGTCCAACGCCCGGCGCATGTCGGCCACCAGTGCGGTGATTTCCGATCGCGCCGTGTCCGGGTTGTCCTGATTGGCTTCGATCCTGCGCACCAGGGCACTGCCGACAATCACGGCATCGGCAACGGCCCCCATGCGTGCGGCCATGTCGGCGTCACTGATGCCGAAACCGACCCCCACCGGCAGTCCGGTCATGCCGCGCAACCGCTCGATCCGCTTGCCGATGGCGTCCACGTCCAGGGTGCCGGCGCCCGTGACGCCCTTGACCGAGACGTAGTAGATGAAGCCGCTGGCCTTGTCGCAGATGAGCTGCATGCGCTCCTCGGTGGTGGTGGGCGCCACCAGGAAAATGGAATCCAGCCCCTGGGGATCGAGCTTGTCGGCCAGGGCGGCCATCTCCTCCGGCGGCATGTCCACGATCAGCGCGCCGTCAACGCCGGCGTCCAGCGCTTCCCGGGCGAAGGCCGCATAGCCCATGATCTCCACCGGATTCATGTAGCCCATGAGCACGACCGGGGTGTCCGTGTCCTGCTCGCGGAACCGGCGCACCATGGCGAGCACATCCCGCAGGCCGGTGCCGTGCCGCAGGGCACGCTCGCAGGCAAGCTGGATCACGGGCCCGTCGCCGATGGGATCGGAGAAGGGCACTCCCAGCTCCAGCACGTCGGCGCCGCTGGCCACCAGTTCGTGCATCAACGGCACGGTGAATCCGGGCTCCGGATCGCCTGCCGTCACGTACGGGATCAGGGCGGTACGCCCCTGCTCGCGCAGGGTGCTCAGACGTTGATCGAGACGGCTCACAGCTCAATTCCCTCGCGTTCGGCCACGGTCTGGATATCCTTGTCACCCCGCCCGGAGAGATTGACCACGATGCTGCGGTCCGGGCCCAGCTCGCGGGCGAGCTTCTCCGCGTACGCCAGCGCATGGGCCGTCTCCAGGGCCGGGATGATCCCTTCCGTACGGGTCAGGGCATGAAAGGCGGCCATGGCTTCGTCATCGGTGACGGCGGTGTAGACGGCGCGGTTGATATCCTTGAGCCACGCGTGCTCGGGGCCAACACCGGGATAATCCAGCCCGGCGGACACCGAATGCGTGCCGATGATCTGGCCGTTGTCGTCTTCCATCAGGTACGTGCGGTTGCCGTGCAGCACACCGGGGCGGCCGGCAGAAAGCGGCGCGGCGTGTTCACCGCTGGCGATGCCGTGGCCGCCGGCCTCGACGCCGTAGAGGGCCACCGACTCATCCCCAAGGAACGGGTGAAACAGGCCGATGGCATTGGAGCCACCGCCAACGCAGGCCACGAGGGCGTCGGGCAGTCTGCCCTCCAGCGCCAGCATCTGCTCCCGGGTCTCCCGCCCGATGATGGACTGGAAATCCCGCACCATCATGGGGTACGGGTGCGGGCCGGCCACCGTGCCGATGATGTAGAAGGTATCGTCCACATGGGCCACCCAGTCGCGCATGGCCTCGTTCAATGCGTCCTTGAGGGTGCGCGAGCCGGAGGTGACCGGCACCACTTCGGCGCCCAGAAGGCGCATTCGGTAGACGTTGGGCGCCTGGCGCTGGATGTCATCGGCGCCCATGTAGACCACGCACTCCAGGCCCAGCCGCGCGGCAACGGTGGCACTGGCCACGCCATGCTGGCCGGCGCCAGTCTCGGCGATCACCCGCGTCTTGCCCATGCGTTTGGCCAGCAGGGCCTGACCGATGGTGTTGTTCACCTTGTGGGCCCCGGTGTGGTTGAGGTCCTCGCGCTTCAGGTAAATGCGCGCGCCACCGGTCTCCCGGGTCCAGCGCTCGGCCAGGTACAGCGGCGACGGCCGGCCCACGAAGTCCTGGCAGTCGCGCTGGAACTCGGCGATGAACTCGGGATCATCGCGATAGCGCGCATAGGCGTCGGCCAGTTCCCGCAGCGGCGCCATGAGCGTCTCGGGGACGAACTGGCCGCCATACCTGCCGAAGTGCCCCGTGGCATCCGGGAAGCGCGAGAAGTCGATCCGCTGCTGGGTTGCGTCAGAGGTGTTCGCCACGTTGGACCTCACTGATAAAGCTCGCCATGCGCCGCACGTCTTTCACGCCCGGCGCGCTCTCTACGCCACTGCTGACATCCACCGCCCAGGGCCGGACCTGGCGGACGGCGTCAGCCACGTTGTCCGGCGTCAATCCGCCAGCGAGAATCAACGGCCGGCCCTGCAGGTCCGGAATCGCCGCCCAGTCGAAGACTACGCCACTGCCACCGGGCTCGCCCACGCTGTGGCTGTCGAGCAGGAAACCCGCCGCGTCAACATGGCTGGCCAGCACGCGCTCCGGATCCGCGCCAGCCCCCATGGGGACGGCCTTGATGTACGGCCGGCCAAACTGAACGCAGTACCCTGGCGCTTCACCGCCGTGGAACTGCAGCAGATCCACCGCCACCGCGTCCAGCACCTCCCGAACCCGCGCCGCCGGGGCGTTCAGGAACAGGGCGGTCACCGTGACAAACGGGGGAAGGGCCGCCCGGACTGCCCTTGCGGACTCGACATCAATGGACCGGGGGCTACCCTCGTGGAACACCAGGCCGATGCTGTCCGCGCCGAGCCGTCCCGCTTCCCGGGCGTCGGCCGGTCCGGTGATGCCGCAAATCTTGACCCGCGTACGCAAGGAGGACCCCACCAGTGGAAAGCCGTTGATAGTAACCCGGCGGGTCACGCTCAGGCAAAGCGGGGCGGTGGCGGCGGTTGTGGCAACCCGAAGGCAGCCGGGTAGTCCACCGCCACCATGTACAGGCCCTCCGCCGGCGCGGTCATGCCGCCGACGGTCCGATCCCGCGCGGCCAGCACCTCCGCCACCCAGTCCGGCTCACGCTCACCGGCGCCAACGGTCATGAGCGTCCCCGCGATGTTGCGGACCATGTGGTGCAGGAAGGCATTGGCGCTGACGTCCAGATAAATGAAGTCACCGGGACCGCGACTGACGCTGATGGCCGTAACTTCGCGCCGGGCATGAGCGGCCTGACAGGCCACCGCGCGAAAGGAGGTGAAGTCGTGCTCGCCGATGAGGTGCCGGGCTGCGTCCTGCATGCGGCCCGCATCCAGAGGCTTCCACGCCCAGGCCACCCGACCCTGCAACCAAGCCGCCCGGACCGGGCGATTGAGAATGACGTACCGGTAATGGCGCTGCAATGCGCTGCGCCGGGCATCGAACTCCGGCGCCACTTCCACGGCCCAGGGCAGCGCGATATCGTCGGGCAGGTAGGTGGTCCCGCCCAGGCGCCAGCCGTGCATCGGCCGACGCGCGTGGGTATCGAAATGAATGACCTGACCGAGGCCATGGACACCGGCATCGGTACGCCCGGCACTGACCACGCGCACCGGTTCGTCCGCCACCCGGCTGAGAGCCGCCTCGACGCGGCTCTGAATGGAGTCGGCGTGACGCTGCTCCTGCCAGCCGGCATAGCGGCTCCCGGCGTACTCAACGCCCATGGCGATGCGCACGGCCGGCACCGGATCAGGCTTCCTCGTACAGGGAGCGTGCCTCCTGCTTCTGGTCCTCGGAACCTTCCGCAATCACTTCGTCCAGGAGTGATCGGGCGCCCTCGCTATCCCCCA
>SLMR01000284.1 GCA_007133445.1 Aquisalimonas sp.
CCTCGCGGCGGCCCCACGGGCCGGCCGTTCATGATGTCGTCGATCTGGGCCTTGTCGATGGTCTCGTACTTCATCAGGGCATCGGACATGGTGTGCAGCTTGTCCATATTGTCCTGGAGAATCTGCTTGGCCTTGTTGTAGTTCGAGTCGATGATGGAGCGGATTTCCTCGTCGATGGCGTGCGCCGTCTCATCGGAGACCTGTTTCTGCTTCTGCATGGCCTGACCGATGAACACCTCGCCGTCTTCCTCGTTGTACGCCAGCGGGCCCATGCGCTCCGACAGGCCCCACTTGGTGACCATGTTGCGGGCGATCTGGGTGGCGCGCTCGATGTCGTTGGAGGCGCCGGTGGTCACGCGATCGTGACCGAAGATCAGTTCCTCGGCAAGGCGGCCGCCGAACAGTGACGTGATCATGCTGTTCAGGCGCTGCTTGGAGTAGCTGGTGCGGTCCTCCTCGGGGAGGAACATGGTCACGCCAAGCGCCCGGCCCCGGGGGATGATGGTGACCTTGTGCACCGGGTCATGCTCCGGGGTGATCAGGCCGACGATGGCATGCCCCGCCTCGTGGTAGGCAGTGAGGCGTTTGTCGTCCTCGTTCATGACCATGGAGCGGCGTTCGGCGCCCATCATGATCTTGTCCTTGGCCATCTCGAAGTCGCTCATGTCGACTTCGCGCTTGTTGGCCCGCGCGGCGAACAGCGCCGCCTCGTTCGCCAGGTTGGCCAGGTCGGCCCCGGAGAAGCCGGGAGTGCCGCGGGCGAGGATGAACGGATCCACGTCCCGGGTCAGCGGCAGCTTGGCCATGTGCACCTTGAGGATCTGCTCGCGACCGCGGACATCCGGCAGCGGCACCGTCACCTGGCGGTCAAAGCGACCGGGGCGCAGCAGCGCCGGGTCGAGCACGTCCGGGCGGTTGGTGGCGGCGATGATGATCACGCCCTCGTTACCCTCGAAGCCGTCCATCTCCACCAGCAACTGGTTGAGGGTCTGCTCGCGCTCGTCGTGACCGCCGCCCATGCCGGCGCCACGCTGGCGCCCCACGGCGTCGATCTCGTCGATGAAGATGATGCAGGGCGCATGCTTCTTGGCCTGGGAGAACATGTCGCGCACCCGCGAAGCGCCCACGCCCACGAACATCTCCACGAAGTCCGAGCCGGAGATGCTGAAGAACGGCACCTTGGCCTCGCCGGCGATGGCGCGGGCCAGCAGGGTCTTGCCGGTGCCGGGCGAGCCGACCATCAGCACGCCCCGCGGAATCTGACCACCCAGGCGCTGGAACTTGGACGGATCACGCAGGAAGTCCACCAGTTCGCCGACTTCCTCCTTGGCCTCTTCGACGCCGGCCACGTCGGCAAAGCCGACCTTGACCTGCTCTTCGGTCATGAGCTTCGCCTTGCTCTTGCCGAAGGACATGGCGCCGCGGCCACCGCCGCCGCCCTGCATCTGGCGCATGAAGTAGATCCAGACGGCGATCAGGAGCAGGAACGGCGTCCAGGAGATCAGGATCTGCAGCAGCATGCTGCGCCCTTCCGCCTCCTCGCCCTCGATGCTGACGCCGTGATCCAGCAGGGTGCCGATCAGGGCGCGGTTATCGCTCTCGGGGCTGAAGGTACGGAACTGGTCTCCGCCCGTGGTCACGCCCTCGATCTCCTGACCCTTGATGGTCACTTCGCGCACGCCATCCCGCTCCACCTGGGCGATGAAATCGGAATAGCTGACCTTGTTCGTGGTGGTGGTCCGCTCTTGGAAATTACTGAACACGGACATCAACACGACCGCGATGATGACCCAGAGAATCAGGTTCTTGGCCATGTCGTTCAAGGTGATACACCTCGGCTGGTTAACTCGCCGCCAGCCACGGGCGGCGGAGAGGCTTGCGAAAAGAAATCTGTGCTGAACACTACTACAGGCGCGATTGCCGGGCCAACAAATAGACTTCCCGGCTGCGATCGCGCGAGGCACTCGGCTTGCGCGTGACTACGCGCCCGAATCCGGCGCGGAGGTCACGCAGGAAGGCATCAAAGCCCTCCCCCTGAAAGGTCTTGACCAGAAAATCGCCGCCAGGTTTCAGATTCTCGCGGGCGAACTCCAGGGCCAATTCCGCCAGATGCATGGCGCGCGGCTGATCCACCGCGTTCATACCGCTTAAATTGGGGGCCATGTCGGACATTACAAGATCTGCCTGAATGTCACCAACCGCGTCCCGCAGTACCTGCAGGCCCTCGACGGTGGTGAAATCCGCCTGCAGAACCGTCACATCGGCCAGGGCGTCCATGGGCAGGATGTCCAGGGCCACCACCTGCCCCTGCCCACCGAGGATCTCGCCGGCCACCTGCGACCAGCCACCGGGGGCAGCGCCCAGGTCCACCACCTGCATGCCGGGGCGCAGTATCTGGTCCTTGTGCTGGATCTCCAGCAGCTTGAAGGCCGCCCGGGAGCGATAGCCGCGCTTCTGGGCTTCCTTGACCCAGTTGTCACTGAAGTGCTCCTGCAGCCAGCGACTGCTGCTCTTACTGCGCGCCATCACCGTCCTCCGGACCATGGCCGTCCCGGACCTGGCCGCGCACCCGCTCCAGCGCCCGTCGCGTCCGCCATATGAGCCAGCCACAGGCCGCCAGCGCGCCCCCCAGCAGCACAGCGACCTCACCCGCCCTGGAGAGATCCATCACGGCCACCAGGAACCACAGGCAGCCCAGAAGCAACAGCACCACCGCCAGGTCCATCTTCACCCCGGGCAGCACGATGCGGTGAGCACTGGCGTCGGCCCGTGCTAGACTCTCGCTCCGCTTGTCCTCACCCATGGATCGATTCACTGTCATGCCGTTGAAAGAGCAGCAGAAACGCCACCTGCGCCGCCTTGGCCATTCGCTCAAGCCCGTGGTGCTCACCGGCGCCGCCGGGCTGACCCCGAACGTGATGCACGAGATCGATCAGGCCCTGGACGACCATGAGCTGGTCAAGGTCAAGATCGTCGCCGACGACCGGGCTGACCGCAAGGCGCGCATGGAGCGCATCTGCGAGGAGACCGGCGCCGAGCTGGTGCAGGCCATGGGCAACATCGCCCTGCTGTTCCGCCGCTCGCGCATCGAGAAGAAGCGGCGCATCGCGTTGCCGTAGCGGGCGGTCGCGGCTTACGCCGCTCCTACGGCACGTTCGTGCCCGTAGGGTGCATCTTGATGCACCATCAACGGCCTCCGACAGACCGCCTCGGGCGGCATGTCGGGCGAAGGTGCATCAAGATGCACCCTACGGGCGGGCCGGCACCATTGCCTGCAGGAGTGGCCCGCCCGCGGTC
>SLMR01000355.1 GCA_007133445.1 Aquisalimonas sp.
CGAGGTCCTGGGGCGGCGTGAATACCCGAACCCCGTGGCGCGGCTGGTCGGTGAGGCCCTGGCGGCGGCGGGTCTGCTGTCGTCCATTCTCAAGTTCCAGGGCTCCCTGATCCTGCAGCTGCAGGGGGAGGGTGCGCTGCGCATGCTGGTGGCCAGCGCCAGCCATGAGCAGGAGGTGCGCGCCGTGGCGCGCCTGGGTGACGAGGAGGTCCTCGATGCGTCGCTGCGGGAGTTGTGTGCCAATGGCTACCTGGCCATCACCATCGACCCTGACGACAGTGACGATCGCTATCAGGGCATCGTGCCCCTGGAAGCGGAGCGGTTGAATGCGGCGGTGGAGGCCTATTTCGATCAGTCCGAACAGCTGCCGACGCGGGTCTGGCTGGCCTGTGACGGTGAACGGGCCGCCGGGCTTCTGATGCAGCGCCTGCCGGGTGATGCCGGCGAGGATGCCGATGCCTGGAACCGGGCCGAACACCTGGCGGGGACCATCACGGATGACGAGCTCCTGCACCTGGGGGCGCGGGAGATCATCGGGCGGCTGTTCCACGAAGAGGACATCCGGTTGTTCCCGCCGTCCGGCGTCCGCTTCCACTGCCACTGCTCCCGGGAGCGCCTGGCCGGGGTGCTGCAGGGATTGGGGTACGAGGAGGCGCGGGACGTGCTGGAGGAGCAGGGGCAGATCGAGGCCACCTGCGAGTTCTGTGGGACCAGCTACCGCTTCGACCACGTGGACGTGGAACAGCTCTTCAGCGAGGGCGGCATTGCACCGCCGGGGCCGACGCAGCATTGATGCGCGCCACCGGTGGTCGCGGCTTACGCCGCTCCTGCGGGTGGATTCCGTCGGGGCTGAAGCTCCTTCCACAAAGGTTTCGCCACCGCCTGGCCGCAGCCCCTGTAGGAGCGGCGTAAGCCGCGACCTGTCGTTAAGTGTCTGAGGGGCGCCCGCACACCCCACAGGCCGGATCCCGCCCCACCCGGAATCCCTGCCACTCGCCGCTGCGGGCATCCCAAGCCGTGAAGCGGCCGGTTGCCGGTTCACCGAAGCCGGTTATCAGGCGTAGCGCCTCCAGGGCCATCAGGCTGCCGATGACCCCTACCACCGGCCCGAGGACGCCGGTTTCGCTGCAGGTCTCCCGCGGTGCATTGGCGGCGTCTTCGGGAAACAGGCACGCGTAGCAGGGGCCTTCATCGAGATCGGGGCGAAAGACGCCGAGCTGGCCTTCCAGGCGAATGGCCGCGCCGGAGACGAGTGGCCGGCGTTGCGCGACACAGGCGGCGTTGACGGCGAAGCGGGTGGCGAAGTTGTCGGTGCCGTCCAGGACCACATCGGCGGCCGCCACTGCGCGTTCGAGAACGTCCCCTTCGAGCCGCTGGTTGATGGTCACCAGCCGCGGTTCCGGGTTCAGTGCCTGCAGGCGGTCCCGGGCGGAGTCGGTCTTGGGGCGCTCCAGATCGGCGGTGCCGTGGAGGATCTGGCGCTGCAGGTTGGTGAGGTCCACGTGGTCGTCGTCGGCCAGGGTGAGCTGGCCCACGCCGGCGGCGGCCAGGTAGAGGGCGGCCGGGGAGCCCAGGCCGCCAAGGCCGACAATCAGTACATGGGCGTGGCCGATGGCTTCCTGGCCGGCCATGTCCAGCTCCGGAAGCATGATCTGACGGCTGTAGCGCAGCAGTCCGGCGTCATCCACGTGGCGTCTCCTCGCGTTGTGCTGCGGTGAAGCGGTCCCGGCCGGCATGGTCCGGCTGGGTCGTGATCCCGGTGAGGCCGGCGGCTGTCATCAGCTCGCGCACCGCCTCGCCCTGCAGGTTGCCGTGCTCGACGACGAGCCAGCCGCCGGGCTCCAGGTGGGCGGGAGCGGCCGCGGCGATCTCCCGTAAGGCATCCAGGCCGTCAGCGCCCGCCAGCAACGCTCCTCGGGGTTCAGTGGCCGCCACTTCCGGGGCCAGGTCCGGATCGTTGTCGCGGACGTAGGGCGGGTTGCTGATGATGAGGCGGAAGCGGCGGCCGGCTGCCGGCGCCAGCCAGTGTCCGTGCAGCCACTCCACGGTCAGTCCCAGACGTTCGCCGTTGGCCCGGGCGACGGCAAGCGCGGCCTCGCTTTCGTCGCTGGCGGTGATCTGCCAGGCCGGACGCTCAGACGCCAGGGCCAGGGCGATGGCGCCGCTGCCGGTGCCCAGGTCCAGCACCGTCGCCGCGGCGTCAGCGGGCAGCAGATCCATGCCGTGCTGGACCAGTTCTTCGGTTTCGGGGCGCGGGATCAGCACGCGGTCATCCACCACCAGTTCCAGTTGCCGGAAGGGCTGTGTGCCGAGCAGGTAGGCCAGGGGTTCGCCGGTCGCCCGTCGGTCTGCCAGCGCACGGAACGTGTCCACCACCGCCTGGTTGGCCGGATCGGTGGCGCCGGCGCGGATGGCCGCGGGCGGGAGACCGGTGACATGCTCCAGCAACCAGTCGGCCTCACGGCCAGGCAGGCGGCTCCGGCCCTCCCGCAGGAGTTCGCCGAGGGTCATCAGATCCAGCCGAGTCCGCGGGCGGTCAGGGCCCGCTCCTCCAGCATCACGGGAATGCCATCCTCCACCAGGTAGACGCGCTCGCCGTTCTCGGTGATAAGTGCCTCGCGCACGGTACCGGTTACGGGGGTGCCATCCTGGTAGTAGGCCTGACCTTCCTGGATCAGCGCATTCAGCGCTTCGAGGCGTTCCCGGGGTAGGGGTTCCACCGGGATCTTGGTCACCGGGCAGCAGAGGATGTCCAGGAGTTTGCGATCGACGGCCATGGCTCTCTCGCTTGCGCTTACGTAAAGCGCTCATGATACCGCGCTCACCTGGAACCTGTCTCTGGCCAGGGGCGCTGAGCAGTTCCCCGGTGGCGTAGCCAAGTGGCATCCGGACCGCTACCAT
This sequence comes from Aquisalimonas sp., assembly GCA_007133445.1. The sequence goes on from SLMR01000355.1 coordinate 2,902, forward strand.
GTGCGGTTCTCAATAGGAACCAGGTGAATCCCGTATGGTTGATCAAGCTGCCGATAACGGCTCGATTGACAACGTCAACGTACTGGCGCAGGAACTGCTGCCAACCCCCGAAGAGATCCACCAGCGGCTGCCCCTGACGGAGCAGGCGCGGGATACCGTGATGGTCGGGCGCAAGTGTGTCGAGGAAATCCTCGATCGCCGCGATCCGCGGGTGTTCCTGGTGGTGGGGCCGTGCTCCATTCACGACACCGAGGCGGCGCGGGACTACGCCCGGCGGCTCAAGGCGCTGGCGGACGAGGTGCGCGACTCGGTGTTCGTCATCATGCGCGTGTACTTCGAGAAGCCGCGCACCACGGTGGGCTGGAAAGGCTACATCAACGATCCGCACA
>SLMR01000341.1 GCA_007133445.1 Aquisalimonas sp.
AGCCGACCGTAGCGTAGCGAACCTTACAGTGGCCTTACAGGAGCAGTTCCGCCCGGTCGGGATGGTGGGGTCGGAATGACTGCCGCAGGGCGATCAACGCGAACGGAACGTCGAATCAGGACAACAGCAGCCGGGTCCCCTGTATGAGCATGCGGTGACGTGCCATGACCACACCGTCGAAGGGGGAGCCGTGACCGAAGCTGTACGCGTGGAACGTCGCAACGGGGTGCTGGAGATCGTCCTGGATCGGCCGCCGGTGAATGCCATCGACCGCGCCACGTCCATCCGGCTCGGTGAGGCGTTCGTCGAGCTGCGTGATGACCCGGAGCTGCGCGCCGGCCTGATCACCGGGGGTGGCGACAAGGCCTTCTCCGCGGGCTGGGATCTCAAGTCCGCCGCCGCCGGCGAGGAGGATGAAGTCGGGCTGTGGTGGCACAACGACTACGGCCCCGGCAGCTTCGCCGGTCTGACCGAGATGTGGGATCTGGACAAGCCGGTGATCGGCGCCGTGAACGGGCTGGCTATCGGCGGCGGCCTGGAGCTGGCCATCGCCTGCGACCTCATTGTCTGCACCGAGGAGGCCTATTTCGCGCTCCCCGAGGTGCCCCTGGGCATCGTGCCGGATTCCGGCGGCCTGCAACGGGTGCCGAAACGCCTGCCGTACAACATCGCCATGGAGATGCTGCTGCTCGGCCGGCGCATGCCCGCCGAGGAGGCGCGGCACTACGGCATGGTCAACGCGGTGGTGCCGGCGGATGAGCTCATGACCACCGCCCGCGGCTGGGCTGACACCATCGCCGCCGGGGCGCCGCTGGCCGTCCAGGCCATCAAGGAGATCATGCGCGAGACGGAGTCCCTGTCGGTCCGCGAGGCATTCGCCTACCTGCGCGAGAACGAGCTGCGCAACTTCCCGAAGGTGCTCCTGAGCGAGGATGCCAGCGAGGGGGTTGCCGCATTCGCCGAGAAGCGCGAACCCCAGTTCCGCGGGCGCTGAACACGGGCCAGGCGAGGAGAGCAGAACCATGGATTTCGAACCCACCAGCGAACAGCAGATGATCGTCGACAGCGTCCGCCGCTTCGTCGATCAGGAATGCCTGCCCCACGAAGAGGTGGTGGAGCGCGACGATGCCGTGCCCGCCCGGGTGGCCGAACACATTCGCCAGGCGGCCATCGACAACGGTTTCTATGCGGCCAACATGCCCGCGGAGCTGGGTGGGGCGGGGCTGGACAGCGTCAGCCTGACGCTGTTCGAGCGCGAACTCGGCCGTACCAGTTTCGCTCTCCAGGCCCTGGTGCACCGCCCCAGCAACATCCTGCGCGCCTGCACCGACGCGCAGGCGGAGCGCTATCTCTACCCCACAATCCGTGGCGAGCGCATGGACTGCCTGGCCATGACCGAGCCCGGAGCGGGCTCCGACCTGCGGGGCATGGGGACCACGGCGGTGCGCGATGGCGATGACTACGTCATCAATGGCACCAAGCACTTCATCAGCCATGCCGACATGGCCGACTACACCATTCTCTTTGCCGCCACCGGTGAGGAGGACGACCCGCGCCGCGGGCGGCGCAAACGCATCAGCGTGTTCCTGGTGGATCACGACACCCCCGGCGTGGACGTGCAGCCCGGCTACCGGCCGGTGTCGCATCGGGGCTACCACAACAGTGTCATCCATTTCGATGACTGCCGTGTTCCGGCCGACCGGGTGCTCGGGGAGCCGGATCAGGGCATGGAGCTCGCGAGCACGTGGCTGTCCGCCAGCCGTCTCACCGTGGGCGCCCAGTGCGTGGGCCGCGCGCGGCGTGCCCACGAGCTCGCGGTGGAGTGGGCGGCCTCCCGGGAGCAGTTCGGTCAGCCCATCGGGCGCTTCCAGGGGACCGGGTTCAAGCTCGCGGACATGGCCACGGACATCGACGCCGCCGAGATGCTCTGCCTGCGGGCGGCGTGGCTTCACGATCAGGGGCGGCTCACCGACGCCGATGCGGCCAAGGCGAAACTGTTCGCCTCCGAGATGCTCGCCCGCGTCACGGACGAGTGCATCCAGGTCTACGGCGGCATGGGGCTGATGGACAGCCTGCCCCTGGAGCGCCTGTGGCGGGATGCCCGCATCGAGCGCATCTGGGATGGCACCAGCGAAATCCAGCGCCACATCATCGCGCGCGATCTGCTGCGTGCCCACGGGGCCTGAGGAGGTTTGGTGACGAGCGCCACTCGCAAGGAGCAGTTGCAGCGCGTGCTGCGGCCGCGGCACGTAGCGGTGATCGGCGGTGACGCCGCCGAGGAAGCCGTGCGCCAGCTCGACGGCATCGGCTTCACCGGGCCTGTCTGGCCGGTGAACCCGCGCCGCGAGGCCATGGCGGGCCGTGCCTGTTTCTCCGGTGTGGACGCGCTGCCGGAGGCGCCCGATGCCGCACTGGTTGCGACCCCGGCCGAGGCCTGCCCTGCCGTGTTCGCTGCCCTGAATGCGCGGGGCGCGGGCGGCGGTGTGTGCTTTGCTTCCGGCTTCCGCGAGGAGGGCGCCGAGCGCCTGCAGCGGGACGTGGTAGCGGCGGCCGGTGACTGCGCCCTGGTGGGGCCGAACTGTCACGGCATCCTCAATTACCTGGACGGCGTGGCCCTGTGGCCGGATCAGCACGGCGGCGGGCCGGTGGATGCCGGTGTCGCCGTGATCAGTCAGAGCGGCAACGTTGCCCTCAATGCCACCTTCGAGCAGCGCGGCGTACCGCTGGCCTACGTGATCGGTACCGGCAACCAGGCGCAGCTCGAGATGGCCGATTTCATCGACGCGCTGCTGGATGACCCAAGGGTGTCCGCCATCGGCCTGTTCATCGAGGGTCTGGACGACGCTGCCCGCTTCGCCGCGGCTGCCAACCGGGCGCTGCAACAGGGCGTGCCGCTGGTGGCGCTGAAGGTCGGGGCGTCCGCGGCCGGCAGTCGCGCCTCCATGAGCCACACGGCGGCGCTGACCGGCTCCGATGCCGTGTTCGATGCCCTGTTCGAGAGCCTCGGCATCGTCCGGGCACGCACGCTTGCGGAGTGGCTGGAGACCCTGAAGCTGTTCTCCGTCAACGGGCCACTGACCGGGTCGGCAGTGCTGTCGTTGTCGTGTTCGGGCGGCGAGGCGGCGCTGATGGGGGACCTGCTGGTCGAGGCGGGGCTGACACTGCCGGCACCGCCGGATGCGTGCGTACCGGAACTGGCCGAGGCGTTCCGGATTCCGCCCACCAGTGTCGGCAATCCCCTGGACTACAACACCCGGATCTGGGGCGACGCGGCGGCCTGCGC
>SLMR01000001.1 GCA_007133445.1 Aquisalimonas sp.
AGCGGCTGTCGAGCATGACCTGCCCGATGAAGAAGCCGAAGTTGAAGATCTGGTTGATGGCCAGCAGGGTGATCCCCACCGTCATGACCATCAGCAGGGCCTGCCAGGGCAGCGACAGCACCCGGTAACGCAGCGCATAGATCTCTTCGGCCTTGCGTTCCGCGTCCTCGCGTGACTCGTTCAGGGATTGGGCTTGATCGGTCATGTCGTCCGTGCCTGCTCTGGGTGTTGATGTATGGCTGGTACCGGGGTACCCGACGCTGTTGACTGTCGGAAAATGACGGGAGCAGGTGTGCGGCGTATGCTCGCCGCTGACACCCGCCCCCGGGGTTCAGCACCCCGCGCATGTACGCGGGGCAATCGACGCTTCCGTGGCGCTTACCAGGAGTCCGCGATGGTGACCAGGCCGTTTTCGGTGAGGGCCTGGTAACCGGCTTCCATCCAGCCCGTCTGGAACGCGTCCCGGTCGGTGGGCGCGTCCTCGATGTAGCGCTCCCAGGTCTCCATCAGGAGTTCCTGGCGCCGCAGGTTGCGGTCCTGGTTCTCCTGGGCCGCTTCGGTCCAGACCCCGATTTCCTTGAAGTAGCGGACCGCGCCCTCGTGATAGGGCACGAATGCTTCCTCGAGGCCCTGGCGGTCCATGGCCCAGCCGACGGCGCCGGGTGCATTGTCCTTGTACTCATCGTAGTGAACGTGCAGGGCCTTGACGGTGTTGTATACCAGATTGCTGTCCTCGTCGGCACGGGTGGCCAGCATCGGGTACGGTGAGGTGAACACCTCGATGCCCTGGTCCGGGTCGATGGTCGGTCCCTCTGTGGCTACATGCGGAACATACCAGGGCAGGTGCGCGCGCACCCGGTTGATGGCTTCCTCATCGTCGTGCGGGAAGGTGACGAAGCGCAGGCCACGAGAGGAGGACTCAACCCGCATGAACGGGGCCGAGTTGCAGGATCCGCCCACCGCGTCGGCGCGGTCCTCGATGACTGCCTCGATGGAAGCGCCGTACCCACCCACCTCAACACGGCGCACGTCATCCCAGTCCAGATCCGCGTAGGCGAGCAGGGCGCGGGTGGCGTTGTTCAGCGACGGCGCCCCCTGAACCCAGGTTACCCGTTTGCCTTCCAGATCGGCGGCGGTTTCGATGCCGGCGTCGGCACCCGTCGCGATGGTGAAGGAGCAGCCGTCGGAGATGTTCCACATGGCAATCCGCAGTGGCTGCGGGCCCCAGGCCACCTCACCGAAGTTCAGCATCCCCTCCTGGGCGTAGATGGCTTCGGAACCGCCGGCGGAGAAGTTGACGCGTCCGGCGCGCAGGGGTGAGAGGCGCGAGACGTCGTTACGGCCGGGGATGACGCGCAGGTTCGTGCCGTAGGTGCTCTGCAGCACGCTGCCGATGGCGACCGCCTGGGCGTAGCCGGTGGTTCCGGTTGGGTAGGCCGACCAGACCACCGTGCTCGGCAACTCGACATCCGCGGCATGGACGTTCGCCGTCAGGGCCAAGGCGGCGACGCCACCCAGGGCGCCAAGGGCAATTCGGGACATGGATCTCATGTTTGCATGTTCTCCTGTAGCCGGGTGTAGCCGGCATTGATCTTATTGCCGACCCTGGCCTCCGGCTTCGTCGCCGCAGCGGCTGGCGACGCACCATTCGCCCATCCCTGGCAAGGGAGAAAGATGGCACGAACGGGTGATACGGTCAACATTTTTGGAATGGAGTTCCGCATAGCAGAATGAGCGCGTTCCCGCCTCGTCAGCTCCACGAGTGCGGGGTGCGCCCGGTGATGACGGTGGCAGTGCCCGGCAGCACTGTGCCGCCGGGCACGTTCCCTTCTTACCAGAACGAGCGCAGGGTCGGCAGACCAGCCTCTTCCAGCGCATCGTGGCGGGTTTCCATCCAGGCTTCCTGGAACTCGTCACGGTCCGTGGGGGCGCCCTCCAGGTGCTCATCCCAGGCCTCTGCCAGCACTTCCTGACGCTCCAGGGCTTCCTCGTGATGCGCCTGGGCCTCGTCGTCCCACAGACCGATTTCCTCGAAGTAGCGGATGGCACCCTCGTGGAAGGGCATGGGCATGCTGGTGAGTTGCATGCGCTCCACTTCCCATCCTTCGGCACCCGGGGCACTCTCCTTGTACTCCTCGTAGTGCTGGTGCATGGCCTTGGTCATGTTGTAGGCCAGGTCCTCGTCGGTATCGTCCATGGAGATCAGCATCGGGTAGGGCCCGGTGACCACTTCCAGGACTTCGTCTCTGTCCATGCCGACGTTACTCACGCTCTCATGGGGCACCAGCCAGGTGGCGTACTCGGAGATGCGCTCCAGGCCTTCCTCGTTCTCGTGCGGGAATTCGGGGAAGTTCAGGCCGCGCGGAGAGGCATTGATGCGCTCGAACGGCGCGGAATCACAGGAGCCGCCCATGGCGTCAATGCGATCCTCGAGAATGCCTTCCACCGCGCCCATGTAGCCACCGACTTCGACCTTCTCCACGTCATCCCAGGTCAGGTTGGCGTAGGCGAGCAGGTACTCCATGCCGTAATTCAGCGTCGGCGCGCCCTGCACCCAGGCGACGCGCTTGCCTTCCATGTCCGCGACTTCCTCGATTTCCGCATCCTCGGCGGCGGCAATCGTGAACGAGCAGGCGTCGGAGATGGCCCACATCAGCACGCGCGTGGGCTGAGGGCCCCAGGCGCGTTCAGCGAAGTTGAACTGGGCGTCCTGGGCGGCGACCGCTTCGGTGCCGCCGGCAGAGAAGTCCGCGCGGCCGCGGCGCAGCGGTTCCAGCCGCGAGACGTCGTTGCGCCCGGGGACCACGCGCAGGTTGACGTCATATTCGTTCTGCAACACCTGGCCGATGCCTACGGACTGAGCGTAGCCGGTGGTGCCTGTGGGATAGGCGGACCAGACCAGCGTGCCGGGCAGATCCACGTCACCGGCGTTGACGTTGCCTGCCATGGCGAGCGCGGCCACCGTGCCGCCGAAGATGCCTGCCTTGGTTCGAAAGCTCGATTTCTTCATTGCTGCTTTTCTCCTCACTGGGGGACATTCTGTGATGTTCATGTGCGTGCCGACCCTGGCGCTGGTGTGAAACCGTGGACCTTCTCCGGGGCCATTGCGTGTTCGCATCCATGAAGCGGAAACATGGCATGCCGGCACTGCAGGGTCAATGTTTTCGGAATCCAGTTTCGCCTAGCGGAATTTGATCAGGAGGGCTTCGTCGCGTACGCCGGAAGGGAGCCTGAGGTAATGGATTGTTCGGTAGTCTGTTGCGCCGTCTCAGCGCCCGTGCAC
>SLMR01000221.1 GCA_007133445.1 Aquisalimonas sp.
CCGCTGATCTGGCCGGCGACTGGCGTTGCTCTGGCGGCGATCTGGCGCTTCGGCTATGGGGTGACGACGACGGTCTTCCTGGCTTCGCTGGCCGCGCATCTTGCACTCGGTTTTTCCGCACTCGACGCAATCCTCCTTGCCGGGGGCAATGCGGCGAGTGCCGCGCTGGGCGCGTGGCTTCTGGTCCGGCTGGGATTCCGTGGCGATCTCGGCACCATGGGCGAGCTGTATCGGCTCGCCGGCGTGGGTGTTGGCGTGACCGCGCTGTTCAGCGGTTTCGCTGGCGCGCTGGTTGCGGTCGGCCTCAGCCCGGATCTGGCCAAGGCCGTGCTGCTGTGCTGGTTGGCGGATGCCATGGGTGTCGCCTTGTTCACGCCCGTGTTCGTCAGCGCCCGGTGGGAGCGGTCCGGTGCCGGCCGGTGGATTGCACTCGCGGGTGCGCTGGTGCTGGTCGCAGTGACGACGCTCGTGATCTACTCCGGGTGGATACCGGATCCGGTCGCACTGCCGTTGTCCTACGCCGTTTTCCCAATGGTCATGCTGGTGGCGCTGCGCTTTCCGGTCTGGGTCGCTGCCGCTGCCATCATGGTGACCAGCCTTGTGGCAATCCATTGCACCGCCATGGACAAGGGTCCCTTCGCCCAGGCCGGGGGCGGCGTCGATCTGCTGTCGTTGCATGCGCAGCTGGCGCTGCTGGCCATGACCGGCCTGGTTCTCTCGGCGTTGAGGCAGGAGCGTCTGGCGGCGGACGCCCGGGCGCGCGAGCATCTTCACACCCTGTCGAGAGCGGGGCGGGTCAACGCCATGAGCGCCCTGGCCGCCGGCATTGCCCACGAGATCAACCAGCCGTTGTGTGCCGTGAGCAGCTACGCCCAGAGCGCGAACCGTCTGCTCAGGCGTGGGGCGGACAGGCGCGAACTGGAGGCGCCGCTGGAGCGCGTCGTCACAACGGCCGACAGGGCGTCGGATATCGTCCGGCGCATGCGCGGCTTTCTCGCCGAAGGGGACACCGGCAGCGAACAGGTGGATCTCAACGAGCCGGTCAGAGAGGCCTGCGGACTCATGCAGCCGGAGTTTCGCCGCCGTGGGGTGGCGCTGCAACTCGAACTCGCCGGTCCGCAGCAGGCGGTGGTCCGCGTTGAGCAGGTAGGCATGCAGCAGGTGGTGGTGAACCTGCTACAGAACGCGCTGGAGTCCGTTGACGCGTCCGGCAACGCGGTGCGCCGCTGGGTGCGCGTGCACACGGCGGTGACGCCGGACGGTCGCCATACCTGCCTGAAGGTGACGGACGGCGGACCCGGTCTGCGGAATCCGGACGACGATTCTCTGTTCGAGCCGTTCATTACCACGCGACGGTCCGGGATGGGCTTGGGGTTGTCGATTGCGCGCTCGATCATCGAGGCCGAGGGCGGGCATATCCGGGCGGGCAACGAACCGGGCGCCGGCGCCCGGTTCGAGATAACGTTGCCCCTGTATCGAAACGGGAGCGTCAGCCGTGGAGGTGGTGAGTGAGCGAGACCGTCTACCTGGTCGACGATGACGTGGATGTCCGTGACGCCCTCGTGTTCCTGCTCGAGAGCGAGGGATTGCCCGTGCGGGCCTTCGCGGAGCCCCGGTCCATGCTGGATGCGCTTGACGCCGACAGTCGCGGCTGTCTGGTTCTGGACGTACGTCTGCCGCAGATGGATGGCCTGCAGTTGCTGGCAGCACTGCGGGAGCGCTCGGTGACCATGCCGGCGGTCTTCATCTCCGGCCATGGAGACATCCCTCTCGCGGTGCGCGCCGTGCGGGCGGGCGCGCTGGATTTTCTCGAGAAGCCGTTCCGGGATGAGGTGCTGCTGGAGAAGGTCTATAACGGCCTGGAAATCGATCGCACGGCCAGCGAGAGCCATTCGGAACGCCGGGTCGTGGAGCAGCGCCTGGATGAGCTGACGCCCCGCGAACGGGAGGTCATGGAGGGCATGCTGCAGGGAAAGCTGAACAAAATCATTGCCTCCGACCTCGACGTCAGTGTTCGCACCGTGGAAGTGCACCGCGCCAACGTGCTGGACAAGCTGCATGCGCGAAACAGCTCGGACATGGTGCGCATGGTGCTCTCCACGGAGCGCTACCGCGACTGGTTGCTGTGATCGAGCTGCGGGTCGTCCGGTGTGGCCTGAGTGAGGCGTAAGCAGCAGGCGGCAGGTGAAAGCGACTACGTATTTTTCCCATCAGGGCAATAACCTACGAAGATTCCCGAATGGTTGATTCAGGTTGAATCCCCAACAATGGTCCCTAACGCGGACGGCACGCCACTCCGCGGCCATTGAACAGCGAAGCGTCAGAGAGGGATTCGCCATGAAGACTCGTTACTTGATTGCAACGATCGCTGTGATCGGCGTTGCCATCGGATCCACGGCTGCCGCTGATACCACCGAGCAGCGGCTCATTGACTACGGCTTCCTGCCCGCGGCGATGGATGCGTCGGAGATTATCCGGACGGAACCGGCCGGCGATGTCACCGCTTCCGTCGCGCGGGCGGCGGAATACGGGTTCATTGCTCAGCCCAGCGAGGAGGTCGGTCGGGCCTCGCTGGTTCGGCGGGACATTAATCCTCGGGAAGGCATGGAAGCACGCCTGGAGCACATCGGCGTGATCGGCCCGCAGCTTACCTGGGGAACGGAGCGTGATGCCCAGGGGCAGGGCGAACTGGTGAGCGGTGAGTCGCGGTAACTGACGTCTGGCGCCGCAGCCGGAATCCTCGGGTGCGGCGCCAGGATTGAAGCGCGGACAACGGCCGGCTCACTCCATCCCGACCATGTCCCGGAAGTTCTCCTCCCTCAGCAGCAGGCTGCCGTGACCATCCACCTCGTAGCAGGTCAGGGAGGAACCCTGTCCGGCAGCCCGCGACGCAGGCGCCACATCAGCGACGATCACGCGGAAGCCGATGCCGTCGTGCTCCCCTTCCTCCACGCTGGAGGCGTCCTCGTTGAGGACGAGGTCGGTGTCGTAGGCGGCGCCCAGGGCGACGTCGGGGCGATCCCGGTGGGCGTCGACGCAGCTGGCGTAGGGCTCCGGCATGCGGTTGAAGCTGGCGATGACGACGAAGACCACGGCAATGATCACGGCCGCGGCGAAGACGATAAAGCCCGACAGGCGGGTCATGCGGGACCTCCAATCACTGGGTTCAGGGCGCGATAGGATGGCGCGAGTTGGCGTCGGGGTCCAGAGTCGGTTGACGCGGTGCTGTTCAGCGCCGACCCTTGGCGTCGCACCGACGCGCCCATTGGGGCGCCTGCGCG
>SLMR01000166.1 GCA_007133445.1 Aquisalimonas sp.
GCCGGTGGGCGAGGGTTTCTACAACGGCCCCATCATCGGCGAGGACGTGGTCTGCTCCCCGGAGCAGATCATCGGCGGCCGCGATTACGCCGGCCAGGGCTGGCGCATGCTCATGGAGCAGCTCGCCGGCGGCCGGGCCATCTCCCTGCCGGCCAGCGCCATCGGCGGCATGAAGTCCGTGGCCTCGGTGACGGGCCCCTATTCCATGGTCCGCCATCAGTTCGGCTTCCCCATCGGCATGATGGAGGGCGTGCAGCAGAAGGTGGCCGGCATCGCCGCCATGGCCTACATGTTCGAGGGTGCGCGGGTTTATTCCTGCTCTGCCATCGACGCGGGTGAGCAGCCGCCGGTGGTTTCCGCGCTGCTGAAGTCCAGCAGCACGGAAATGGTCCAGCGCGTGCTTACCGACGGCATGGATGTCTTCTCCGGTGCCGGCGTGATGCAGGGGCCGAACAACATTCTGGCCTCCGGCTACCACGGCGCCCCGGTGGGAATCACCGTGGAGGGTGCCAACATCATGACCCGCACGCTGATCATCTTCGGTCAGGGCGCCACCCGTTGCCATCCGTACGCCCTGAACGTGGTGCGCGCGGTGGAGAATGCCGACGCCGAGGGCTTCCGCAAGAACCTGCTGGGCTGGTTCGGCCACACCATCAGCAACTGGTTCCGCACCAAGACCCGGGGCCTTACCCGCGGTTTCTCGGCGGGCAGCCCGGTCTCCGGGCCCACGGCGACCTACTACCGGCGCCTGGCCTGGTCGGCGTCGCGGTTCGCCCTGCTGACGGATCTCGCGATGTTCTTCATCGGTGGCAAGCTCAAGGCCAAGGGCAACCTCACCGGACGCTTCGCCGACGTGCTCACCTGGCAGGTGCTGGCCATTTCCACCCTGCGCCGCTATGAGGCGGAGGGACGCAAGGAAGAAGATCTACCGGTGGTGCAGTACGCTTGCGAATACGCACTGGCGCAGATTCAGGAAGCGTTCGAGGGCATCCACGCCAACTTCGACGCCCCGCTGGTGGGCTGGTGGCTGCGCAAGCCGGCCGCGTTCTTCCTGCGTATCAACCCGCTGTCCCAGGGGCCCGGTGACAAACTGACCGCCCCGACCGCCGCGGCGATCCAGTCCCTGTCGGATCAGTACCGTCGCATCGCCGACGGGGTGGCCAGGGCCGACGAGAACGCCCCCGGCGCCGGTCGCCTGCTCAAGGCCTTCCGGCTGCAGGAGGAGGCCAAGCCGATCATGGCCAAGGTAATGAAGGCGCAGAAGAAGCGCGAGGTGGGCAAGGGCATGGTCTACGAGGTCATGGACCAGGCCTTCGACAAGGGTGTCATCACCGAAACCGAGCTGCAGCAGCTGCGGCAGGCAAACGACGCCGCCCTGGCCGCCATCGAGGTGGACGTGTTCACGGCGGAGGAATACTTTGCCGCCCAGGCACTACCGCCTCACGGTCAGGCAGAGCGACGCCAGGCCGCCAACGGCTGACGCCGCCCCTGCTCCGCACACAAAGCCCGGGCCTTTCCCGGGCTTTTTCGTTGCCCCCTTGAAAGCCCACGCGACACGCTCCATCTGCGATCATAGGGGTCGCGCTAACGCGGTCATTCCATCTCGAAACATCCGCAAGGGAGAATACAATGCATCTGCAAGTCAACCCGGGCAACGGCGTCACCGTCTCCGAATCACTGGAGCAGCACCTCCGGCACGAGCTGGAGCGGCTCGACCGGCGCTTCGGCGACCGCATCACCCGCATCGAGGCGCATTTCGCCGACGTCAACGGCCCCAAGGGCGGCATCAACAAGCAGTGCAAGCTGGAGGCCCGCCCCCGTGGCCTGGACCCGCTCGCGGCGGAGCACATGGCCGACGACATCTACGACGCCGTGGCCGGCGCCGCGGAACGTCTGGAGAAGGTTCTGGACAAGCGTTTCGGTCAGCTGGACAGCCGCTGATTGAGCAAGCCGGCGTGGCTACCCGGTGATGCGAGCCAGGTAGCCACGCTGACACGCGGTCCGCCGGAACGCTGGCGGTGGCCGGCCAAGTCGAAGTCCACGCTCAGAGCGTGATCCCCTCCTCGCGGCGCTCGCGTGGAATGTCCGTGGACAGCTCGATTTCCTCTTCCTCGCCGTCCTGCAGGAAGCGGATGTCGGCCCGTTCTCCATCCGGCGTGGCGCGCACCAGATCCAGGAAATCCATGGGCGTCTCCGGCGTCTCGCCATTGACGGCCAGAATCAACGCGCCCTCCTCAAGCCCCAGGTGCGCGGCCCGACCGCGCACACCGCTGACGATCACGCCGTCGCGATCCGGCAGGCCCAGGGCTGAACGCAAATCATCGGTGGCCTCTACCACGGTAATGCCCAGGGCGGTGACCACCTGATCGTCCTCCATGCCCTCGTACTCGAGATCCTCGCCCGCCTGCAGGATCTCCGGAGACACCAGGATGCGCGCGTTGGCCCGCACCGCCAGCGCCAGGGCATCGCTGGGACGGCTGTCCACCAGCACGGGCTCGTCCCGGCCCTCCACGGCCAGCTCCAGCATGCCGTAGTAGATGCCGTCGGACAGGTCATCCACCAGCACCCGCTCCAGGGTCGCGTCCAGCCCCTCCAGCACGTTGCCAATGAGGTCATGGGTCTGGGGCCGGGGCACGTCCACGCCGTGCTGGGCCATGAGAATCGCCCGCGCCTCGGCCACGCCGATGCGGATCGGCACCACGTCGCCGGAGTCGGGCTCCCGCAGCAGCACCAGTGGCGAACCGCCCACCGGGTCAACGCCCACCGTGGCGAGCTCCACCGGCACCAGATCGTCCGGTTCCACCGCCAGCTCGCGGGCCTGCACCTGACCAGCCAGCAGTGTCACCGTCAGGGCCAGCACCACCAGGGCGCCGGTCACTTGTCGCGGAAAAAGCATGTCACCTCCTGAAAGCGCCCGCGGCGCGATGCACCCGTGTCAGGCAGCGGCGACCGCCGCATCACCCTTTCAGTTTAGTCGGCGCGAACCTGCAGAGGTTCCAGCGCGGCACGAATCGCCCCGGGAATCGGGACCGAACGGTTCTGCGCACGATCCACGAACACATGCACGAACTCTCCGTGGGCGCAGATTTCGGCCTCGCCGTCGCGGAAGATGCCGACCCCGTACTGCACGGAACTGTTGCCCAGCCGATCCACCCGCAGCCCCGCCTCGATGCGTTCGGGAAAGGCGATGGGCCGCCGGTAACTGCAACTGGAACTGACCACGAAGCCGACAATGGCGCCCGTGTGGATATCCAGACCGCCCTGCTCGATGAGGTAC
>SLMR01000019.1 GCA_007133445.1 Aquisalimonas sp.
GAGCGCGCCTCGCCGCAGAACATCATCCCGGACTCCCGGCGAATGGGCGTGTTCTATGACGTCTCCGAGGGCATGTACACGTTCCAGTCCGCGGTGTATGGGCGCGCCATCGGTGACAATGAAGACGGTGACATGCCTCTCGGCGTGGCCGGCCGCTTCGTGCTGAGCCCCACCGTGGCCGACAACCAGATCCTGCACCTGGGCGTATCGGCGGCTTATGAGGACTTCGACTCCGACAGCGACTATCGCACCATCGGCTTCAGCGACCGTCCGGAGTCCCGTCCGGCCAACGTGCGGCTGATCAATACCGGTGACATCGACGCCGACTCGACCACCAAGTATGGCCTGGAACTGGCCTACATCGCTGGTCCGTTCTCCGCCGAGGCGGAGCATGTCAACGTGAACGTCGACCGTGACAGTGATGATGGCCGTGACGTGAGCTTCGACGGCTACCACGCCCAGGTCAGCTACGTGCTCACGGGAGAGTCCCGCAGCTACAGCAGCGGCGGCTTCGGTGGTATTACGCCGCAAGGCGACCGGGGAGCCTGGGAGGTGGCTGCGCGATACAGCCACATGGACCTGAATGACCGGGATATCCAGGGCGGTGAGCAGGACAGCATTACCCTGGGCCTGAACTACTACCGTAGCTCCAATCTGCGGTTCATGGGCAACGTGATCTTCACCGACGTGAAGGACAGCGGCGCCGTGGATAGCCTGACTGGCGGCGAGACCGACGAGGACAGCCCCGTCACCTTCCTTGCCCGCATGCAGTACAACTTCTAAGCGGTTGCGATTTCCCCGATCAGAAGCCCCGGTCAGCGACCGGGGCTTTTTTGCGTCCGCGATCAGGCGATCCGCGCGGTGGCTTCCGTGGCCTCGACCGGTGCCGCCTCATCCGATCCCCGGTAGGCGTGCGTGGCCGCCTTCTCAAAGCTGATTGCCATCCCGGTTCCGGCGTCTTGGGGCAGGGCGTCGTGGACCTGCAGCAGCCGTTGTCCGTGGCGGCAGTTGATGCGCCAGCCATGGCCCTCGAATACCTGCTGTTCCACCCGTACCGGCAGGGTGTTCAGGTTGCTCTCCTCCGATGCCTGCCTCGTCAGCCGGCAGCCCCGGGGCTGGAACATGATCTGGGTGGCGTCGCCGGTAGCCAGGTCGTGATCGCGGCACAGGGCCCAGAGGGTCTGTTGCCCGGCCTGCACCAGCGCCCAGTCATCCTCGCGCCGCAGGACCCGGCCGTCGAGGCTGTTGGCATAGCCGACCAGTTCTGCCACCCAGGGCGTGGCCGGCTTGCGGAACAGTTCGCGGGTCTCGTCGATCTGCGCAATGCGCCCCGCCTGCATGACCACCACGCGTTGCCCCAGGGCCAGGGCCTCCTGCAGGTCATGGGTGACGTACAGTGCGGTGGTGCCCAGTTCCCGGAGCAGTCGCGCCAGGTCGTCGCGCATCTGCAGGCGCAGCTGCGAGTCCAGGTTCGACAGGGGCTCGTCGAACAGCAGCACCCGCGGCTCGGTGGCCAGCGCGCGGGCAATCGCCACACGCTGCTGCTGCCCGCCGGAGAGTTCGCGCGGGTAGCGCTTCTCCATGCCACCCAGGTCCACCAGCTCCAGCAGTTCGCGCACGCGCTGGTCCGTCCACCCGCGGCGCCACCCGCGGGAAATGCCCCGGTATTTCATGCCGTACTGCAGGATCTGCTTCACGTTCATGTGCGGCCAGAGCGCGAAATCCTGGAATACCATGTTTACCGGCCGGCGCTCCGGGGGCACCTCCAGGCCGTTGCCGTTGACCTTCTGGCCGGCGATGTGGATCTCGCCGCCGGTGGGGGTGTCCAGGCCCGCCAGCAGGCGCAGGAGCGTGGACTTGCCGCACCCGGACGGCCCCAGCACCGCCAGTGTTTCGCCGGTGGGAATCTCCAGGCTGACGCCGTCCAGGGCGCGGACGGTGCCGATGTGTCGTTGCAGGCAGTGAATGGCGACTTCTGCCGTATTGCTCGTCATTGGGAGCCTCCTGTCGCGAAGTACTGTCTGAAGAGGCGCTTCACCAGGAAGCGCGTGGTGACGATGATGGCGGCGGTGATCAGGCAGACGACCACTGTGGCCGCGGTGGCCCAGCCGTACTGCACCGTGCGGAAGTGCTCGTCGATGATCACCGGAATGGTCGGAAAGCCGGATGGCTGCAGCATGGTGGTGATCGCCAGGTCGAACACACTGGTGGCGAACACCGCGAGGCCGGCGGAGAGGAGCCCGGCCAGGGTCAGCGGCATGAGGACCGTGCGGATCCGCGTCCAGAGCCCCGCGCCCTGCAGCGCGGCGCTGTTCAGGAACGATTTCGGCACCTGTGCCACGTTACCCAGCACTACGCGCACGGCAATGGGAATGGATGCCGCCGCCGAGCAGAGCACGATCACCCAGGGCGTGTTGTAGACCTGGATGCCCCAGTCCGCCAGCCAGCGCTGGTTCCACCAGAGGATGTAGCCTACCGCCAGCACGATCCCCGGGACCGCCAGGGTGACCGTGGAGGTGATGTCGATGAACCGGCGCAGCCGCGAGCCGCTGTAGGCAAGCAGATAGGCCGCGAGAAAGCCCACGGCAAGGGCAATCAGCGCGGCGCCAAAGGCGATGCCGAAAGAATTTGCCATGGCCGGTAGCAGCACCGAACCCTCGGAGAGCACGGCCTGGTAGTTCAGCAGGGTGAGGTTCTCAAGAGTGAACCCGGCGCTGTAGCGCTGCAGGAACGACACGGACAGGCTGGTGCCCAGAGGCGCGAAGATCGCCAGACCGAGGAACGTGACGTTCAGCCCCGTGAGCAGCGGCCAGAAGCGCGGGCGTGGCCGGTCCACCGGGCGCGCGCCGCCGGTGAGAAAGTCGGCCCCGGCGTTGCGCAGCAGACGGATCTGAATGGTGATGGCAATGGCCACCATGGCCACCAGCACCGACGCCAGCACCGCCGCCCCCTCGAACGAGACGGGCACCGTCTGGATCTCCTGGCGGATCACGTACGGGATGAGCGGGAAGCGGAACACCGACAGGAACGCGGCGGGGAGGCCGAAGTCGCCCACCGTGTCCACGAACACCAGGATCGCGGCGGACAGCAGCGCCGGCAGCAGCAACGGCAGTTTGATCGTGCGCACCACCTGGGCCGAAGTGGCACCTGCCAGGCGCGCCGCCTGCTCCAGGCTGCGTACATTCCAGTGCAGGGCGGCACTGAAGGCGAGATAGGCCAGCGGGAAGTTCGCCAGGCTCATCACCATGACCAGCCCGGGCAGCGAGAAGATGAA
>SLMR01000194.1 GCA_007133445.1 Aquisalimonas sp.
AGCGGGCGTCGGGGACCGGCGGCTCGGGATCACGAAAATTGGTCACGGTGGCCACCCGACCCGCCGCCGTCACGCCGAGCCAGGTTCCGCCAGCACTGACATCCCGCCCCGCGAGGATGGGAGGATCCTGCCACCAGTGCATGGCTTCGGTGGGGCGCCGGTGAAACTCATCCCGGTTACCCGCGAGGATCAGCGGGTACGCGGGATGTGCTTTGAGGGCCAGCACCACCAGACACATGCTAGTCGTCCTAGTCGTCGCGATCGCGCAGACGGTACCTCTGCAAGCGCCCGTTGTCAGTGAGCACGTGGACACCCTCACCGTCGCTGACCGGAGCCTGGGAGATACTGTCGTCCTCCCGGACACGCACCCGGGCCAGAATCCGGCCGTCCTGTGCGGACAGCACCGTCAGCCGTCCCCGATCATCTCCGAACACGATCCGGTCGCCGTGCACCACCGGCGCCGTGGGCTGCAACCCCTCGGTGTCGCCCTGCCGCCAGATGGCGGCTCCGGTCCGGCGATCCAGCGCCCATATGCGGCCCCGGTCATCGGTGATGTAGGTCCGCTCGTCATCCACGGCCAGCCCGGCATGCGAGGACAGCTCCCGGTCCCAGTACGCCTGGCCGTTGTCCGGATTCAAGGCCATGACATTGCCGCGGTAACCGACCACGTAAAGCGCGCCACCGAACAGCACCGGGGTGGCATCAACATCCCGCACGCGGTCCAGATCCGCGCTCCCGCGCGGCTCGGAGACAGTGGTTTCCCAGTCCAGTTCACCACTGTCGGTGTTCAGAGCCTGAAGCCGACCGTTTTCGAATCCCACCATCACCCGGCCGTTGACCAGCAGCGGGTTGCCGTTCCCGCGCAGTGACAGGGACGGCACGCTGACGTCGTGGACCCAGCGGCGCGAACCGTCATCACGGTCAAAGCCGTACACGCGCCCGTCATTGCTGCGAACGATGACCACCTCGTCGCCGATCGCGGGCACCGACAGCACTTCGCCGCTGACGCGCGCCTCCCAGCGCTGCTCGCCATCCGGCGCCTCCAGCGCCTTGACACGCCCCTTGCGGCTTCCGACGACAACGAAATCACCGTCGATACCGGGCCCGCCGGAGACGGATTCACCGCTGTTGAACCGCCACTCCAGACGCCCGTTCTCTGCGCTGTAGGCGCTGACGCGACCGCGCCGATCGGCCACGTGCAGCTTGCCGTCCACCAGCAGCGGCGGCAGGGCCTCGCCCTCAGTCTCGCGGCCCGAACTCGCCGGTCGCTGCCATTCCCGCTCGGCGATGACCTCCGGGGTCTCGTCGCGCAGATCATCCGACGGCGTCTGTCGCTCCGGGGTCGCCCCGCAGCCCGCCAGCGCGAGCGTCAACAGACCGATTGGCAACAGCCGCCTCACGCCGAGACCTCCCCGCCCAGATCGTTGATCTTGAGCTCGATCAGTGTCTGCCGCCCGCGCTGCTGCTCGTCGGCGGCCAGTGCCGCTTCGTAGGCACTCAGGGCCTCTTCACGCTCACCGCGCGCGGCGTGAATGTCACCACGCAGTTCGTGGTAGCGGGATTCGTAGGGCCCGTCCTCGGCGTCCTCCAGGTACGCCAGGGCCTCATCGAGCTCGTCGGCGCTGTAGAAGATCTGCGCCAGACGCAGACGCCCCAGGTCGCGGAAGGACTTGTCCTCGCCATGCTCCACCACCCAGCGCAGCGCCTCGATGGCCCGGTCCCGGTCCTCAATGCCCGCCTTGTAGTCGGCAAGCTGAAGCGCCGCCATCGAGGCATACACCGTCGACCCGTAATCATCCAGCAGACGCTGGCCACGGCGGGCGACCGTATCGGCGTCCGCGCCCGTCTCGCGCGCCTCGATGAAGTGCATGTAGGCGGCCGACGCCGCCTCGGCCTGGCGGTCCTGGTAGGCGCCCCACTGCTGCCAGCCCACCACGCCGCCGATGGCAATGACGACGCCAGCAATGACCGCGCGCCCGTTCTCCTGCCACCACTGCTTCAGCTTCTCGACCTGTTCCTCGTCACTCATCCTCTTCCCACTCCTTGCCCAGCCGTGCCCGCAGGGCACTGACTAGATCGGCGCGCGGCAGGGTTTCCTGCTCGCCCGCGGACTGTAAATCCTTGATGGCCACCTGACCGGCAGCAAGCTCCTGCTCGCCCAGCACCAGCGCCAGGCGGGCACCCAGCCGGTCGGCCCGCTTGAACTGGCTCTTGAAGCCGCCGGAACCGCAGTGCGTTACCAGACGCAGACCCGGGAGGGCATCCCGAAGTTCCTCGGCAATGACCAGGCTCTGGCGGCGTGCGCTGTCCGTCTGCGCCACCAGGTAGACATCCGGCGCCGGCGCCGCCGGCGCCTGCCCCGCATCCTCGATCAACGCCACCAGCCGCTCGAGGCCGAGCGCAAAACCGATGGCCGGTGTCGAACGCCCGCCGATCTGTTCCACCAGGCCGTCGTACCGTCCGCCGGCACACACGGTCCCCTGGGCACCGAGTCGGTCCGTGATCCATTCGAAAACGGTGCGTCCATAGTAGTCCAGACCGCGGACCAGCTGTGGATTGACTGTGTAGGCCACGCCGGCCGCGTCCAGGGCCGCGCACAGCTCCGCGAAATGCGCCCGACTGTCGGTATCGATCCAGTCCGACAATGCCGGTGCGTTTTCCAGAATGGCGCGGGTGTCCGGATCCTTGGTGTCCAGGATCCGCAGGGGATTGGTGTCCAGCCGCCGCTGGCTGTCGGCATCCAGACGCTCCCGGTGGTCAGCGAGATAGTCCACAAGCGCGTCCTTGTACGCCGCCCGCGCCTCGCTCGTACCGAGGGTATTGAGCTCCAGCCGTATATCGCTGAGCCCCACGGAACGGAGCATGCGCGCGGCCAGCAGGATGACCTCGGCATCGATATCCGGTCCCTCGAAGCCGAACGCCTCCACGCCGATCTGGTTGAACTGCCTGTAACGCCCCCTCTGCGGGCGTTCGTGGCGGAACATACTGCCCGCATACCACAGGCGGGGCTGCCGGTTGTGCAACAGGCCGTGCTGGATGCCGGCGCGCACGCAGCCCGCGGTGCCTTCGGGCCGCAGGGTCAGGCTGTCACCGTTGCGATCCGCGAAGGTATACATTTCCTTCTCGACGATATCGGTGACTTCACCGATGGAGCGTGAGAAGAGCTCCGTCTTCTCGAGCAACGGCAGCCGGATTTCCTCGTAGCCGTAGCCGGCGAGCGTGGCACGCAGCCGCTCCTCCACGAACTGCCACACCGGTGTCTGGTCGG
>SLMR01000423.1 GCA_007133445.1 Aquisalimonas sp.
ATCGCTGGCGCCGCTGCTCACCGAGGACGCCGCGCCGCCGCCCAGGCCGATGAGCATGGCCGGCCCGCCCAGGACCACCACCCGGGCGCGGTCGGCAACGTCGCGCTTGTGGACGTGGTCATCGCGGACCGCACCCACGCCGCCGGCCAGCATGATGGGCTTGTGATAGCCACGCACCTCGTCACCACGGGGGCCCGGGACCCGCTGCTCGAACGTGCGGAAGTAGCCGGTAAGATTGGGACGGCCGAACTCGTTGTTGTAGGACGCGGCGCCGATGGGGCCGTCCAGCATGATCTCCAGCGGCGAGGCAATACGGCCGGGGCGGCCGATGTCGTCGTGCTCCCAGGGCTGCACGGCCCCGGGGATGCGCAGGTTGGAGACGGCGAAGCCGGTGAGTCCGGCCTTGGGCCGCGCACCGACCCCGGTGGCCCCCTCATCACGGATCTCGCCCCCGGCCCCGGTGGCGGCCCCGGGGAACGGCGCAATGGCGGTGGGATGGTTGTGGGTCTCCACCTTCATAACCAGGTGCGCGGCCTCGGCGTGGGGGCGATAGACCTGGTCCGCCGGGTCGGCGAAGAAGCGCTCCACCTGCGCCCCCGCGGCTACCGCCGCATTGTCACTGTAGGCGGAGAGCACGCCCTGCGGGCGCTGCTGGTAGGTGTTGCGGATCATGTCGAACAGCGACCGTGGCTGCGGCTCGCCGTCGATGGTCCAGTCGGCGCGGAAGATCTTGTGGCGACAGTGCTCGGAGTTCGCCTGGGCGAACATCATCAGTTCCACGTCCGTGGGATTGCGCCCGATCTCCTGGTAGCGCTCCACCAGGTAGTCGACCTCGTCCTCGGCCAGAGCAAACCCCATCTCGCTGTTGGCTGCGGCCAGGGCGTCCCTGCCACCCTGGAGCAGGTCGACGTGGCGCAGGGGCCCTGGCGCCTGTTCGTGAAAGAGCACGTCGGCCTGGGCCGAGTCCTCAAGCACCGCCTCGGTCATGCGATCGTGGAGGAGCGGCTTGACGGCGTCCCGCTGGGCCGGCGTCAGACCGCCGTTGTCGCAGCGGATGCGGTAGGTGATGCCGCGCTCGATCCGTCGCACCCGGGCGAGCCCGCAGTTGTGGGCGATATCCGTCGCCTTGGTCGCCCATGGCGAGATGGTCCCGGGCCGGGGGATCACCAGCAACGCGTCGCCGGAGCCCTCCGGGGGCGGCTCCACGCCGTCGAGGAGCAGGTGCCTCAGTGTCTCCAGTTCGGTGGGATCCGGCTCTTGTTCCACCTGCACGAAGTAGATGTACGTGGCGTCCACCGCTGTCACGTCGGGGATCTGCTCGCGAACCCGGGAAAGCAGTTTATCCAGGCGGAATGCGGAAAGGGCGGGATGTCCTTGGAGACGCAGCATGGTAGTTGCTTACTCGGCAGCGGTGGTAAACAGCAACGGGCCGCCCCCGCAGGGACGACCCGTTCGACTCCCCGGCCCGACGGCCGCGGTGAATCAGCGCAACTGGTCTTCGATCAGGGTGAGCAGGCGCTCTGCCAGACGGTCCGGGACGCGCTCACCGTCCTCGTCGCGCACGGTGACGGCGGTACCGTCGTCGGCAGAGCCAAGATTGATCGAGTAATTGCCCGGTTCCAGCTCCGGCTCCCGTTCGCGCCAGAAAGCCAGACGGCTGAAGAACCCGGGGCCCTCCTGATCCTCGTCGGCGGCGGGATCGTAGCGCACCAGGAACCGACCCTGGCCACGGTTGCGATCCTCCACCGTAAAGGCAGCCCGGTCCACGGCCAGACCCACCCGCTGCCAGCTCTGGAGGAACCCTTCCCGGACCAGCAGTCGCGGCTCGCCATCCTCGGTGGTATCCAGGCGCGTCAGCCGGCGGTCACGCTGCGCGGCCTGCTCGGCGACGAAGCTCTCCTCGGCGCCGAGATGCAGCATGAAACCGCGCAGCAGTTCCACTTCAAGGCCGCGCTCCGCGGCCCGGGGCTCCCAGCCGTCGTCGCCGTGGGCGACAACGCGCCGGTGGCTGACGAATACATCGGTGCGGTCCGGCTCGTCGGAGGGCTCGATGCGCACCAGGTACTGGTCCGCCATGGGGCCCATTTCCGGCTCCCGGTCCAGCGCCAGCAGGGCACCGCCGCTCGGGCCCAGCGGCCGCGGCAGCCACTTGGTCTCGACCAGACCGCGCTCCCGATCGCTCCGCGCCACCGGCACCCCTTCGTCGTCCAACCAGGCCTCCAGCCCCTGCCAGACCCGATCGGGTTCGGCCTGAACCTGCAGCCAGCGCTCCGCGCCCTGTTGGCGCATGCGCATGCCGATGGGTTCGGGTGCAGTTTCGCGCTGCGCGCGCGCCTCCTCGCGCCGTTCCTCGTCAGTGGCGGCAACCTCCCGCCCGGTGCGCCGCTCCGGTACTTGACCGACACGCTCCGCGGAGAGATCCGGCGGCACCGCCAGGCGCTCGCTCCGGTCCGGCTCCTGCTCGCCACGGCTGCCGCAGGCGGCAAGCAGGATGGAGACACTGACCACGGCCAGCAGGCGCACGGCGCGCCGCGTTACCACTCGTTCCCCCATGTACTACTGTACTCCCGCAAGCTTCATGGCCTGCCGCACGGTCTCGTGATGAGACTCCGACAGGGGCGTCAACGGCAGCCGCAGGGTCGGCCCCATCAGACCCATCTCGCTCACGGCCCACTTCACCGGAATGGGGCTGGTCTCCACGAACAACGCCTTGTGCAGGGCCGCGAGACGGGCATCGAGTTCCTCGGCCTTCTCCGTATTCCCTTCCACGGCGGCGATACACATGTCGTGCATGAGGCGCGGCGCCACATTGGCCGACACCGAGATGCAGCCCTTGCCGCCGGCCATGATGATTTCGCGGGCATTGCCGTCGTCACCGCTGTAGACATCCAGGCGGTCGCCACAGCGCTCCAGGATCTCCCGCGGGCGCTGGATGGTGCCGTGAGCTTCCTTGACGGCAACGATGTTGGGCACGTCCGCGAGCCGCTCGATGGTTTCCGGCAGCATGTCGCAGGCCGTGCGACCAGGGACGTTATAGAGGATCTGCGGGATGGGCACCGCTTCGGCCACGGCGCTGAAATGCCGGAACAACCCCTCCTGGGTGGGCTTGTTGTAGTACGGCGTGATCAGCAGCGCGGCGTCGCAGCCCGCCTCCATGGCACAGCGCGTCAGCTTGACGGCCTCCCAGGTGGAGTTCGCGCCGCTGCCGCCGATCACCGCAATGCGCTCGCGGGCCATTTCCACCGTGCGACG
>SLMR01000007.1 GCA_007133445.1 Aquisalimonas sp.
CCTTGACCACCCACTTGGTCGCTCCGGCGCGCAGAGTGGCTTCGGTGTCTTGATACCGGCTCATGCCTCGGCCTCCCGGGCTGCCTCGTCGATCTGTTCCAGCCGGGCCATGAGTTCCCGGCACAGCGCATCGGTGCCGGCACCGGTGAGCCCGGACACGGCGTAGACAGGACCCTGCCACCCCATGGCCGCCACGAGCTCCTGCTTCCAGGATTCACGCTCGTCTTCTGGCAGCAGATCCAGCTTGTTCAGAACCAACCACCGCTCCCGGGCGGCCAGCTCGGGGCTGAACCGCTCCAGCTCGCCCACCAGTCGCCGCATGTCCTCCACCGGATCCTGCTCCGGATCATGGGGTACGGCATCCACCAGATGGACGAGGATACGGGTGCGCTCCAGGTGTTTGAGAAAACGCAGACCCAGGCCGGCACCTTCGGCAGCGCCCTCGATGACACCAGGGATGTCCGCCATGACGAAACTCTGGTGCGGCCCGACACTGACCACACCAAGGTTGGGATGCAGCGTGGTGAACGGGTAGTCCGCCACACGCGGCCGCGCCGCCGAGACGGCCCGGATCAACGTGGACTTGCCGGCATTCGGCATGCCCAGCAGCCCCACGTCCGCGAGCACCCGCAGCTCCAGGCGCAGATTCCGCTCTTCGCCCGGCTTCCCGGACGTGGTCTGCCGTGGTGCGCGATTGGTGGAGCTCTTGAAGTGCAGATTGCCAAGCCCGCCACGGCCACCCTTGGCGACCAGAAGCCGCTCGCCGTGATGCGTCAGATCTCCAAGCTCTTCACCCGTATCCTGCTCGAACACCACGGTGCCGACAGGGACGGTAATGATCACGTCGTCGGCACTCTTGCCAGTGCGCTGCCAGCCCATGCCGTTCTGCCCGCGCTCGGCGCGGTAACGGCGCACGTGGCGGAAATCCGCCAGCGTGTTCAGCCCCTCGTCCGCCTCCAGCCAGACGCTGCCGCCGGAACCGCCATCACCACCGTCCGGCCCTCCGAAGGGAATGAACTTCTCGCGCCGGAAGCTGGCCGAACCATCGCCCCCGCTG
This sequence comes from Aquisalimonas sp., assembly GCA_007133445.1. The sequence continues at coordinate 1,058 of SLMR01000007.1, forward strand.
CCGGCGGCGACGTGAATGGTGACTTCATCAACGAACTTCATGGCGGACGCTACTCTCGCGATACGGGGCCCGTATTATGAATGCAGTCTCCGGACACGGACCACTCGGAAACAAAAAACCCCGTGCAAAGACGGGGTTTCCGGAACGCCACACTGTCGCTGTCGCTTCAGTGGCTGCGGACGCTCACGAATTTACGGTTGTGCGGGCCCTTGCGCTCGAATACCACCTGGCCGCCAACCTTGGCGAACAGGGTATGGTCGCGGCCGACACCCACGCCTTCGCCGGCATGGAAATGCGTGCCCCGCTGGCGCACCAGGATATTCCCGGGCACCACTTCCTGGCCGCCGAAGCGCTTCACGCCAAGGCGCTTTGACTGGGAATCGCGGCCGTTACGCGTGCTGCCGCCTGCCTTCTTGTGTGCCATAACCTGCTCCTGGAATTCAGCCTGCGGAAATCCCGGTGATCTTCACTTCGGTGAAGGGCTGACGGTGGCCCTTGTTGCGACGATAATTCTGCCGCCGCTTGAACTTGATGATGCGGACCTTTTCACCCTTGCCGGCATCAGTGACTTCGGCCTGCACCTTGCCACCATCCAGCACCGGGGTACCGATCTTCACGTCATCACCGTCGGAAACCAGCAGCACCTGGTCGAACTCCACGGACGAGCCTGCTTCGGCGTCGAGCTTTTCGACGCGGAGCACATCCCCTTCAGAGACACGATACTGCTTGCCTCCGGTCTTGATCACGGCGTACATGTCCGTTCAGTCTCCGTCGCTTGGTCGCTTCAATCGAATGCGGTGAGAAGGCGCGGAATCATAGCGACAAAGCCGGCGCAGGTCAAACCGGAACCGCCCTCGCATTCCCGCGACGCAACGACCGCCGCTCGAGCGGGCCTACCTCTTTCGGGGAAGCGGGCGATGGTCGCCACCCCGCCGCCTTGACACCCTCAGGGCCCGCACCTACTGTAAGGCTCCGCCGCCGCGGCCCGGAATCGCGGCCCAACCGACCGGCTCTCGGATGACCCACGCAGTGTCGCCCTCACAGACCATGACGATCGACGACATCCGCCGCCTGATGGCGGATGACATGAAAGGCGTCGACCAACTGATCCAGCAGCGGCTGCGATCGGACGTGGTGCTGATCAACCAGCTCGGCGCCTATATCGTCAACAGTGGCGGCAAGCGGCTCCGCCCGCTCCAGGTGCTGCTCGCCGCGCGCGCGTGCGGTTACAGCGGTGAGAATCACCGGGAACTGGCCGCAGTGGTGGAGTTCATCCACACCGCCACCCTGCTCCACGACGACGTCGTGGACGCCTCGGAACGGCGCCGCGGCCAGGCAACGGCGAATGAGCTCTGGGGCAACGAGGCCAGCGTCCTGGTCGGGGACTTCCTCTACTCCCGCGCCTTCGAAATGATGGTCAGCGTGGGCAGCATGGCCGTGATGGACGTCATGGCCCACACCACCAACACCATCGCCGAAGGCGAGGTGATGCAGCTGCTCAACGTCAACGACCCGGACACCACCGAAGAGCGCTACCTGCACGTCATCTACTCCAAGACGGCAACACTGTTCGAAGCGGCCTCACGCCTTGGGGGCATCCTGGCCGAGCAGGACGACGCCGTGTGTGACAGCCTCGCCGAATACGGCAAACAGCTCGGCACCGCCTTCCAGCTTGTGGATGACGCCCTGGATTACACCGGCGACAGCAACGCCACCGGCAAGAACATCGGTGATGACCTGGCCGAGGGCAAGCCAACCATGCCCCTGATTTACGCCATGCGCCACGGCAGCGAAGCCCAGTCGCGGGCCATTCGTGCTGCCATCGAGCAAGGTGGCCGCGAGGAAATCGAGACCATCCTCGAGGCGATTGAAACAACAGGGGCGATCACCTATACTCGCGCCCTCGCACAGCAGGCAGTGGACAAGGCCATCGCCAGTCTCGGGGCCCTCCCCGAGTCAGACTACCGGACGGCGATGGAATCACTGGCCCGCTTCAGCGTCGAGCGCGACTACTAGAGCGCGCAGCAGGCAATTCGGGGTGTAGCTCAGTCTGGTAGAGCACTGCCTTCGGGAGGCAGGGGTCGTAGGTTCAAATCCTGCCACCCCGACCATATATCCAGCGACTTCCCGAGGTCGTTGACCGGAAACCCCTCGCTTGACGGGCCCCGAGCGGCTCAGGAGCCG
>SLMR01000310.1 GCA_007133445.1 Aquisalimonas sp.
TGCCCGGGCTGGTGCGCGGGGCGCGGTTCCGGACGCTCCCCCAGCGCGTGTTCCAGTTGCAGCAGCAGATCGCGGCCGAAACGCCGTGCCAGATCCCGGCGTGGCAACTGCATGCAGTCGCCCAGCGTCTGGAGCCCGAGACCGGTCAGGGCCTCGTGTTGTCGGGGCGAGAGTTCCAGCACCGCCCTGGGCAGGGCGCCGAGCCTGGCGGCGAGCATGTCGCGTGTCTCCACCGGCGTTGTGTCACCGGCCAGGGCCAGGAACCAGGCGGCTGTCGGCGTGGGGGCGATGCCGTAGTGGTGATCGTGGCCCAGGGCCGTGAGCGCCGGGATGAGCTGGTCGCGCAGTGCACGCAGCCCACCGAACAGGCGGGTGCTGGCGCCAACCTCGAGCAACAGGCCGTCCGGCGTGCGTGGGCTGACATGGCTGCTGAACTGGTAGGCCCAGTCCGCCAGATGGCGCAGGGTACGGGCCTCTGCCGGCCGCTGTCGGGCCAGCAGAACCAGTTCCGGGACCAGAATCCGTGCTTCCTGCGGACGCTGGCCGGCCGTGACACCGGCTGTTCGTGCCGCGCTGTTGCAGCACGCAATGGCCTGGGACTCGACAACCGCGACGGGCGTCTCCGCGCCGTCGTCATGGCCCAGGGCCTCCAGGGGAAGCCGTGGCAGATGCAGGGCGCACCACAGCATCGGAATCGCCTCCCGGGGGATTCAGGGGATGTCGGTCGGTCTCGCCGCGGCGTTATCACCGCGGCGACGGACAACGGTTCAGTGCAGGGGCTGCACCGGGTGCGGGCGTCGTCCCCGGGGAGGCTCCAGGGGCAATCGCATTTGCGGGCGCATGGATTCCGTGTGCGTGGGGAGCTGGCTTGCCGCCGGGGACGGTGTCCCGGAGTGCGTCTGCCGCGGCGGACGGCCGGGAGTGCCCTTGCCCGGGCGTTGTTCCGGCAGGGGCAGGGAGCGGGTGCGGGGGTTGTTCAGATCCAGCTCGAGCCCCTGCCGCGGCTGGCCACCGCGGACCTTGATGAGGTCCAGCAGGGTGTCACCGGCGCCCTGGCCGTGCATCACCACACGCAGGGCGGCCGGCGAGCGTTCCTGCCGGGCCTGTTCGGGGCGGAAAAGCAGCCCCCAGCAGTTGCCTTCCTCGGCGGCGAGTTGCAGGCGGCGGAGCTGTTTTTCGTCGGCCTGGCGCGGCCAGGCCAGCACGGCGGCGCAGCTGCCGGAGCGCATGGCCTGCTCCAGTGCCCAGAGGGTGTCGCTGCCGGCGCGTGGGTGGATCAGCAGGATACGCGAGGGGTCCACACCCTGGGCCGCCAGGGCCGGCGCATACGGAATGTGCGGTGGTGCCACCAGGGCGATCCAGCGGCCGGCACGGCTCAGCCGGGCAAGGGCGGGCATGATCAGGCGCAGTTCGCCAATGCCGGGGCTGGCGTGGAGGATTTCCGTGAGCGCCCCCATGGACCAGCCGCCTTCCGGCAGAGCGGCGTCCAGTTCGGCGTAACCGCTGGCGAGACAGCCCGACCGGGATGCGGTTTCGCCGGCGCGCCAGATGCGCGGTTCGCGCAGCAGGTCATCCAGTGCCTTGTTCATTGTCGCCCTCGCTATGCGGTTGTGAAGCGCGGGCGCTCGCCGGGCCAGCATCGGCCCTGTCAGAGCGCCTCGCCGTTGCGAATGAGGCCGACTCCGAGTCCTTCGATCACCAGCGGTTCCGTCCGCAAATCGACGTCGATGGGGGTGTAGTCCGGGTTTTCCGGCAGTAAACGGACATGCGGGCCGTCGCGCTGGAAGCGCTTGACGGTAACCTCGTCCTGCAGCCGGGCAACAACGATCTGGCCGTTGCGCACCTCGCTGGTGCGGTGCACGGCGAGCAGGTCGTCTTCCAGGATGCCGGCGTCACGCATGCTCATGCCCTGCACGGCCAGCAGGTAATCGGCACGTGGCCGGAACATGCCGGGATCGACGCGGCAGCGTTCGCGCACGTGCTCCTGGGCGAATACCGGGCTGCCGGCGGCCACCTGGCCGATCACCGGCAGGCCAGGGTCCTGCTCGTCGCCGTTGTCGTCCAGCAGGCGAATGCCCCGGGAGGAACCGGCCCGCAGGCTGATTACGCCCTTTTTCTCCAGCGCCCGGAGGTGGCTCTCGGCGGCGTTCGGCGAGCGAAAGCCCAGTGCCCTGGTGATGTCCGCACGGGTTGGCGGAAAACCGGACTCGGCGATGAACCGCCGGATGAGTTCGAGGATTTCCTGTTGTCGGGCTGTCAGTCCGTGCATGATTCGCCTCCGTGGTTTGCTGGTAATTTATACAGCTTTAGTGCTGTATGCAATACCAGTGGTCTGGATTGGCGTTATCCCCCTGTGGTGGTGACGATGACGTACAATGCGCGCGATTCTGGAAAACGGGCGGGATAGCCCACACTGATGGCTGGAACATGGTCAGCGTAACCGACGACATTAGCGATCTGTTCGCCCATGGTGTCCCGGAGCCGGAGGCCTGGCTGGATCGGGTGCTCCCGGATGCCGGGCAGGACGAGCGGCAGACACTGCGGGACGCCTGGGAAGCCGCCCGGGAGGCGTACGGTGACAGCCTTCGTGACTCCGGCGAGAGCTATTTCGAGCACGGTCTGGCCGTGGCGAGCATTCTCGTCGGCCTGAAGCTCGACGCCCAGGCCATTGCCGCCGGCATGCTCCACGACGCACCCCATGTGTCCAGCCAGCGCTGGCCAGGTATTACCCGCAAGGCGGGGGATGAGGTCGCCCGCCTGGTGGACGGCGTGGATCGCATGGACGTGATCAGCGAGCTGCACGACCCTTCCGGGAACGGCTCCGAGGAGGCAGCCAGCAACCGGACCGAGGCCCTGCGCAAGATGCTGCTGGCCATGGCTCAGGACATCCGCGTGGTGTTCATCAAGCTGGCCGAGCGGCTGCACGACCTGCGCACCCTGCGGACACGCCCGAAGGAGGAGCAGCAGCGGGTCGCCCGCGAGACCACCGACATCTACGCACCCCTGGCGCATCGCCTGGGCATCTGGCAGGTGAAGTGGGAAATGGAGGATCTCTGCTTCCGCTACCTGGAGCCGGAAACCTACAAGCGCGTGGCGAAGCTGCTGCGGGAGAAGCGCCAGGATCGCGAGCGCTACATCAACAAGGTGACCGAGCAGCTGAACGAGGCGCTGCGGGACGCCGGTATCGAGGCGGACGTCTACGGCCGGCCGAAACACATCTACAGCATCTGGCGCA
>SLMR01000016.1 GCA_007133445.1 Aquisalimonas sp.
GGCTATACCGCGCGCCACCACACGTTCTTCGAGATGCTGGGCAACTTCAGCTTCGGCGACTACTTCAAGCGCGAAGCCATCTGGTACGCCTGGGAGTTCCTGACGCAGGTGATTCACCTGTCGCCGGAGAAGCTCTGGGTCACCGTCTACGAAGAGGATGACGAGGCGGCCCGGATCTGGCTGGAGGAGATTGGCGTTGACCCGGAGCGGTTCTCCCGCATCGGCGCCCACGACAACTTCTGGTCCATGGGTGATACCGGCCCCTGTGGCCCGTGCTCCGAGGTCTTCTACGACCACGGCCCAGAGGTGCCTGGCGGGCCGCCCGGGACGCCTGAAGAGGACGGCGATCGGTTCGTCGAGATCTGGAACCTCGTGTTCATGCAGTACAACCGGGACGCCGACGGCACCATGACGGATCTGCCCAAGCCGAGCATCGACACCGGCATGGGCCTGGAGCGTCTGGCCGCGGTGCTCCAGGGCGTGCACAGCAACTTCGAGATCGATCTGTTCCGCAATCTCATACGCGCGGCGGCTGATGTTACCGGTGCCAGCGATCTCGACAACAGCTCCCTGAAGGTCATTGCCGACCACATCCGCGCCTGTGCCTTTCTCATTACCGATGGGGTGTTTCCGTCCAACGAGGGGCGCGGCTACGTGCTGCGGCGGATCATCCGTCGCGCGGTGCGCCACGGCTACAAGCTGGGGCAGGAACAGCCGTTCTTCCACAAGCTGGTGCAGCCGCTGGTGGCGGAAATGGGTGAGGCCTTTCCGGAACTGGCCGAGCAGCAGAAGCAGGTGGAGCGCCTTCTCCGGCGCGAGGAAGAGCAGTTCCACGAGACCCTGGAGCAGGGCCTCAAGCTGCTGGAGTCCGATCTGCGGCACCTGCGCGGTTCGGAGATCCCCGGGGAGACGGTGTTCAAGCTCTATGACACCTACGGCTTCCCGGTGGACCTCACCGCCGACATCGCCCGTGAGCGTGATCTCACCGTCGATATGGACGGTTTCGAGTCGCATATGGAGGCGCAGCGCGAGCGCGCCCGGGCGGCGAGCCACTTCCGCGCGGACCATGCCGGGGGTGCGAAGGTCGATGCCAGCTCACGCTTCACCGGCTACGACCACCTCAGCGATACCGGCACGGTCGCCGCCCTGTTCGCCGACGGGCGCAGCGTGAACCGGCTCGACGCCGGCCAGCAGGGCATGGTGGTGCTGGATACCACGCCTTTCTACGCCGAATCCGGCGGCCAGGTCGGGGACACCGGAACGCTGACGGCCTCGGGTGCGCGTTTCCGCGTGGAGGATACCGTGCGCCAGGGCGAGGCCATTGGTCATCTGGGCGCGGTCGAGGAGGGCGCCATTGCCGTCGGCGACAGCCTGGATGCCTTGGTCGACGGCGAGCGCCGCGCTGCCATACGCCTGAACCACACGGCCACCCATCTGTTGCACGCCGTGCTGCGGGAGCGTCTCGGCAGCCACGTGCACCAGAAGGGGTCGCTGGTGGCGCCGGACCGGCTGCGTTTCGACTTCTCCCATCCCGAGCCCATCGATCCCGCCGAGCTGCGCCGCATCGAGCAGATCGTCAACGCCCGCATTCGCGCCAACGAGTCGGCGGACATCCGCGTGATGCCGTACCAGCAGGCCATCGACATGGGGGCCATGGCCCTCTTCGGCGAGAAGTACGGCGACGAGGTGCGGGTGGTGCGTTTCGGTGACCTCACCACGGAACTCTGCGGTGGCACCCACGTCGGCCGCACCGGCGATATCGGTCTTTTCCGCATTGTCGAGGAGACCGGCGTTGCCGCCGGTATTCGTCGCATCGAAGCGATCACCGGCGCCCGGGCGGTGGAGTGGGTCGAGGAGCAGGCCAGCGAAGTGAGCCGCGTCGCCGACATGCTCCGTGCAAGTCCCGAGAATATTCGTGTTCGCCTGGAGCAGGTTCTGGACCGGCAGCGTCAGGCGGAGAAGGAGCTTGAGCGGCTCAAGCAGAAGCTCGCCAGTCAGGCCGGTGGTGACCTGGCCGACTCGGCGGTAGAGATCGACGGCATCCGCGTGGTCGCATCCACCCTGGAAGGCGGGGACGCGAAGTCCCTGCGGGATACCGTCGATCAGCTCAAGAACAAGCTGGGCAGCGCCGCGGTGGTTCTGGCGGCGGTGGAGGGCGGCAAGGTACGCCTGGTCGCCGGCGTCACCAAGGACCTGACCGACCGGATCAAGGCTGGTGATCTGGTCAATGCCGTCGCCACGCAGGTGGGCGGCAAGGGGGGGGGGCGACCGGATATGGCCCAGGCCGGCGGCAGTGAGCCGGAATCGTTGCCCGCAGCCATGAAATCGGTACCCGACTGGGTGCGGCAGCAGTTACAGTGACGTGAACAGTCATGGTGCGTGCCCGCGGGCAGCACCCGAAACAGGTGATAGGGACTGATGCCTTTAATCGTGCAGAAGTACGGCGGTACGTCGGTGGGTTCGCCCGAGCGGATCCAGGACGTGGCGCGCAAGGTGATCAAGACCAAGGAGGCGGGCAACGCCGTCGTGGTTGTCGTCTCCGCCATGAGCGGTGAGACCAACCGCCTTACGGAGCTGGCCAGGCAGATCAACCCGGAGCCACCGGCGCGGGAACTGGACATGATCCTGTCCACGGGGGAGCAGGTCACCATCGGCCTGCTCGCCATGGCGCTGGAGAATCTCGGCCACAAAGCCCGGTGTTACACCGGTGCCCAGGTGAAGATTCTCACGGACAGCGCGCACAGCAAGGCGCGCATCCAGGAGATTGACGCCAAGGTGGTGACCCAGGACCTCAAGGAAGGCCGCATCGTGGTCGTGGCGGGGTTCCAGGGCGTGGATTCCACTGGCGCCATAACCACCCTCGGGCGGGGCGGATCGGACACCACCGCGGTCGCGCTGGCCGCGGCGCTGGGTGCGGACGAGTGCGAGATCTACACCGACGTGGATGGTGTCTACACCACGGATCCGCGGGTGGTGCCCAATGCCAGGCGGCTCGAGCGCATCACCTTCGAGGAGATGCTGGAGATGGCCAGTCTCGGCTCCAAGATCCTGCAGATCCGCGCAGTGGAATTCGCCGGCAAATACCATGTGCCGTTGCGGGTACGTTCCACCTTCGATGACGGCCCCGGCACGCTGATTACGTATGAGGACGAGAACATGGAAGAACCGCTGATCTCCGGAATCGCGTTCCAGCGCGACGAGGCCAAGCTCAC
>SLMR01000172.1 GCA_007133445.1 Aquisalimonas sp.
ACGAAGTCCTTGACGACGGGCAGGGCAACGTCAGCCTCCAGCAGTGCCATGCGGACTTCCCGCAGACTGTCCTGGATGTTGTCTTCGGTGAGCCGCCCCTGCCCACGCAGGCGTTTCATCACGCCATCAAGGCGCTCACTGAGGTTGTCGAACATGCTGTGGTCCCATCCGCAGAGTGATTAGCCCGCCAAGGTAACGCCTGGCCGACAGGCGATCAATCGCGGCCCGCGTTCGCTTTTACGGGTTTCCCATGTGTGCGATGATCTCGGCTCTGGAAACCCGGCCGGCTGAGTCGACTCCCTGCCAGGCCCGTTTCAGCGTTAGTGGACCCCATGATCCCGACCCTCACCTCCGTCGTTCTCTACCTGCTCGCCGGCGCCGGGCTAGCCTGGCGGCTGGCTCGTGGCCCCGAGCAGCTGCCGTGGCGGCGGAGTCTGCTCGCGGCGGGCTGGCTCGGGCTGGCTCTCCACGGCACGGCCCTGTGGGCGCAGATTGAGACGCCGGTCGGGCTGGATCTGGGGCTGCTCAACGCGGCCTCACTGGTGGCCGCCCTGATGGTGCTGATGGTCCTCGTCGGCGCACTGCGCCGCGCCATCGAGAACCTGATGGTCTTCATCCTGCCGGTGGCGGCGCTGGTACAGGTCCTGAACCAGACCCTGGGCACCGGCACCGGCACCATCACCCGGCTTCCGGGCGGGCTGGAAGTGCACGTGATCACCTCCGTGCTGGCCTTCAGTGCCCTGAACGTGGCGGTGATCCAGTCACTGGTGCTCGCCTGGCAGGACCACCGGCTGCGACACCGCCAGCCCGGCGGGCTAGTGCGCGCCCTGCCACCGCTGCGCGAGATGGAGGAACTGCTGTTCCAGATGCTGTGGGTCGGCTTCATCCTGCTCACCGTGGCCCTGGGCTCGGGGGCGCTCTATCTCCAGGATGTCTTCGCCCAGCACCTGGCCCACAAGACCACCTTCTCCATCGCCGCCTGGCTGGTGTTCGCGACCCTGCTATTCGGGCGCTGGCGTTACGGCTGGCGCGGCCGCACCGCGATCCGCTGGACCCTGGGCGGGTTCGTGGCGCTGCTGATCGCCTACTTCGGCACCAAGTTCGTTCTGGAAGTCCTCCTGGGCCACGGCTGACCCTGCCATGAGACAGCGCCCCCCGATGCCGAGGTGTGCCCCATGAGCGAACTCCCGGTGGGCCTGCTGTTCGGCATTCTCGCGCTGCTGATCGTGCTCTCGGCCTTCTTCTCCAGTTCCGAGACGGCGCTGATGAGCCTCAACCGGTACCGGCTGCGGCACCTCGCCCGGGGCGGCTGGCGCTCGGCAAAACTGGCGACCCGGCTACTGGAGCGGCCGGACCGCGTACTCGGCGTGATCCTGCTGGGCAACAATTTCGTCAACATTCTGGCCGCGTCCCTGGCCACGATCATTGCCCTGCACCTTTACGGTGAAGGGGCCATCGGCGTGGCATCGCTGCTGCTGACGCTGGTGATCCTGATTTTCGCCGAGGTGGCTCCCAAGACGCTGGCGGCGCTACACCCGGAGCGCATCGCCTTCCCCGCCTCGTGGCCACTGGCGGTCCTGTTGCGGGTCCTATACCCCGTAGTGTGGCTGGTCAACGCCGTCGCCAACGCCCTGCTGCGCGTGATGGGCGTAGACCCGCGGGTGAGCGACAGCGAGAACCTCAGCCGCGAGGAACTCCGCTCAGTGGTGAACGAAGCGGGCACGCTGATCCCGCGGCGCCACCAGAAGATGCTCCTGAACATCCTCGACCTGGAAAAGGCCACGGTGGAGGACATCATGGTGCCCCGCAACGAGATCGTGGGCATCGACCTCACCGACAGCTGGGACGAGATTCTGGCCCAGCTGGCCAACAGTCAGCACACGCGGCTGCCGGTGTTCGAGGACAGCATCGACGACGTGCGCGGCATCCTTCACCTGCGCCGCATCATCTCCGACCTCACCGACCGGCGCCTGACCCGCGATGATCTGCTCCAGCAGATGGAGGGCACCTACTTCATTCCCGAGGGCACGCGACTGCACACGCAGCTGGTGAACTTCCAGCGGCAACGCCGGCGCGTGGGCATGGTCGTCGACGAGTACGGCGACATCATGGGGCTGGTGGCACTGGACGACATCCTTGAGGAGATCGTCGGCGAATTCACCACCGATCCGGCGTCGCACTCCCGGTACCTGCGGCCGCTGGAAAGCGGTTCCTATCTGGCCCAGGGCAACATCAGCGTGCGCGAGCTCAACCGTGCCCTGGACTGGGACCTGCCCACCGACGGGCCGAAAACCCTGAACGGCCTGATCCTGGAGCAGCTCGAGTCGATCCCGGAACCGGGCACCAGCCTGCTCATCCACGGCTTTCCGGTCACCATCGTGCAGACCCAGGACAACAAGGTGAAAACCGCCGAGATCCAGCCTCGGCTGGTCCGCCAGCGCCGCCGCCGCTCGTAGGGTGCATCTTGATGCACCGTCTCTCGACATGCCGGCCGTGGCGGTTGATCGGAGGCCGTTTGCGGTGCATCAAGACGCACCCTACGCGGTGCCGGGCAGGTGAGTCGGGACGCACCCGACGGGGTACCGGGAAGGTCGGTCATGACCCGCCCGGCGGGTTGGAGGTGTCGTCGCCGTCCTCCGTGCGACGGAGGTAGCGCCGCACCCGCCAGGCGCCGAACGCCACCAGACCGAACCCGGAGCCCATGACCACGGGAGCATCCAGCCACCGGAGATAGGGCGTCTTGCCCTCCCGGGGCTGGATGGTGGTGCCCAGGCCCACCGGGCGAAACTGCGGTGCGCGGTCGATGATGCGGCCGCGCTCGTCCACCGAGGCGGTGATGCCGTTGTTGGTGCTGCGCAGGAGCGGCCGCTGGAACTCGATGGCACGCATGCGCGCCTTCTGGAAGTGCTGGTGCGGACCGATGGTAGTGCCGAACCAGGCATCGTTACTGACGTTCACCAGGTAGGTGGCGTCGGGCAGTGACGCGGCCACCACGGGCGCGAAGGTGATCTCGTAGCAGATGGAGACGGCGGCGCTGCGGCCCGCCGCCGTCAGCGGGGCCGCCGAACGCCCCGGCGTGAAGTCCCCCAGCGGGGCGCCAAAGACATCCAGCAGTGGTCCAAGCTGGTCGCGGAACGGCACGTACTCGCCGAAGGGCACCAGATGGCGCTTGTGGTAGTAATCCACATCGTCACCCAGACTCATGAC
>SLMR01000200.1 GCA_007133445.1 Aquisalimonas sp.
GATGATGTTCTGGTAGCCGGTGCAACGGCAGAGATTGCCGGCCATGCCGTGGCGAATCTCGTCGTCAGTGGGGTCCGGGTTCTCCTGCAGGAAGCGATAGGTGCGCATGAGCATGCCCGGGGTACAGAACCCGCACTGTAGCCCGTGCTCCTGGGTGAAGGCCTGCTGCACGGCGTGCAGCCCGTCAGCCGTGGCCAGCCCTTCCACGGTGTGGATCTCCGCACCCTGGCACTGCACCGCCAACAGGGTGCAGGACTTCACCGACGCCCCGTCGATATCCACCGTGCAGGCACCGCAGTGGGACGTCTCGCAGCCGATATGAGCACCGGTGAGGCGCAGCCGGTCGCGCAGGGTGTGGATCAGCAGCTCGCGGCTGTCCACCGCCACGTACATGGCCTGACCGTTGACGTTCAGAGTGATTGCGTGCTTCGCCATGTCAGCCTCCCCGGGCGCGTTCCAGCGCGGTGTGCAGGGCACGGCGGGTCATTTCGCCGGCCATGTGGGTCTTGTACTCGGGACTGCCGCGCAGGTCCTCGGCGGGCTCGCAGATACTCATGGCCGCCTGTGCTGCCTGCTCGATACGCTCCGCGGTCACCGGCTGCCCGGTGAGCAGGTCCTCGGCATCCTCGGCCCGCAGCGGAGTCGGCCCCACGTTGGTGAGGGTCAGGCGCGCCCTGCGGCAGGTGTCGCCATCCATTTCCAGCAGGCAGCAGGCGGCCGCAGTGGCGTAGTCGCCCGTCTTGCGCTTGAACTTGGCGTAGGCGAAGCCGTGACCGGGAGCAGGCACCGGCACGCGGATCGCGGTGACGAGATCACCATCCCCCAGGCGCGTGAGGTATGGCCCCAGGTAGAAACCATTGGCCGGCTCCCGGCGCTCGCCCTTCTGGCTGCGCACGACGAACTCCGCCTCCAAGGCCATGAGCACGGCCGGATGGTCGTTGCCGGGATCACCGTGCAGGGCATCGCCGCCGATGGTGCCGCGATTGCGCACCTGGGGGTCGGCGATGAGCTTCGCTGTCTCCGGCAGCACCGGGCAACGTCGCTGCAGCACCTCGGAGGCGATGATGGCGTTCTCGCTGGTCATTGCACCGATCACCAGGGTATCGCCGTCCTCGCGGATACCGCGCAGCTCCTCGATACCGTTGATGTCGATCAGGTGGGCGGGCTCGGCGAAGCGGAGTTTCATCATGGGCAACAGGCTGTGGCCGCCGGCAAGCAGCTTGCCGTTCTCGCCGTGTTCGGCGAGCAGGGCCACGGCCTCATCCACCCCTGACGCCGAGTGGTACTCGAAGTTTCCAGGGATCATACGGACACCTCAATCGGGCGACTTCTTCGTCTTTGCGCCGACCCGCCCTCCCGGGCGGGGTCGGCTCCTCCTCCACGGACCGGCCTTGGCCGGCACCAGCGGAATCCAGTACTAAGGCAGTCCCGGCGACCGCTGCAACCGCTGCTGCAGGAGCGGCGCCTGGGAGACCTGAGCGGCAGTCTGCCTGCGTGAACGTCAGGCGAGACCGAACAGACCCTTTACATGACTGATATTGCTGCGACTCACGGGCACGCGGGTGTGCCCCGGATCATCCATGACCAGGAAATACTGCTCCTGTTCGCGCTCCAGCGCGGAGGCACGGCGCAGGTTGACCATGTAGCTGCGGTGGACGCGGACGAACTGCTCTTCGTCCAGGCGCCCCTGGAGATCGGCAAGGGAGAGGTTGCAGAGATAGTGTTCCCCGTCCATGGACACCTCCGTGTAATGGCCTCCGGCCTTGAGGTAAACCAGATCATCCATATCCAGCAGCATGACGCGCTGGTGCTTGTACACCGGCAGCTTGAACAGCTGCCGGCGGCGCTGACTGCCGCCCGCGGTGACCTCGTCCGAGGTCACGTCGGTGAGGTCGAAGAAGACCAGGCAGGACCCCACCGCCTCACCACTCGCTCCGAATATACGCGAGAGCTTGATCAGAAGCACCCGGTCGGGGATGTTGATCATCATGGTCATGGGTGGCGGCGACGCCACCGGGCAGCCGTCCGTCTCCCTGGCCGACTGCAGCAGCCAGGCGATCTTGTCGCGGCTCTTCTCCGGATGCAGCTGTAGAACCTCCTGGCCCAGTACATCGCCAACGCGCACGCCGAGAATCTCACTGGCGACGGCATTCATGCCCGAGACATGGTTATCACGGTCGAGCCAGATGACGCCCGGATCGAACTGCTGGAGACGATGCTCGAAGGTCGGCATGGGCGAACCTTTCAGGAGGCGGAGTCGTGCCCGCGCCAAGGGAATGCTGATGAAGCACTCAGACTGCGGCCATCCGTGGCGCCGGTCAACCGGCACCGAAGCGGGGTCGACTGAGACGGGCGAAGACCAGCCCGCCCACGGCGCCCCCCAGTGCCATCAGCGCCATGCCCGTCGGGAAGCGGGCGGCTGCAATCGGCGTCACCGGCAGGACGGTGGCCATGATGAGCAGCGCACACATCACCGCCACGCCGCCGGCCAGGAAGTACAGTGCCTGCCGGCTGCCGCCGAGGATCCGCGCGAGCATCGCCGCTGCCGGCAGACCGAACACCATGGCAACGGCCACCACGCCGGCCCATACCGGGCCGAAGAACACCAGGTCGTGCGCCGGCGCCCGGAACCATTCCCGGATGGGCACCTCCACGCCCAGGCCGGCGACCGCCGCCATGTTGTAGACCGACTGGACGATGCTCCCCAGGGCGGCGGCCACCACTACTGCAGCGCCCCAGGCCAGCACGATGCGCACCACGATTCCGACTCTCATGGTGCTACAGAATCCGGGCTCGGGTGCTAGGGTGTCAATTCGCAGACAGCCGTGGAACCTTGAACGCCATGATGATGCACCTCTTCCTTCCGGCCGTGCTGGCGCTAATGGTCGTGGCACCCGCCCTGGCGGGTGAGACACCGGAATTCCAGCGCGAGACCCTCGCCGACGATCTCGAGCACCCCTGGTCGGTGGCCTTCCTGCCGGACGGGCGCACCCTGGTGACCGAACGCGCGGGCCGGCTGCGCGTCATCGAGGACGGCGAGCTGGTGGACGAACCCGTGGCAGGGCTGCCGGAGGTCTACGTCCAGAACCAGGGCGGGCTGTTCGAGGTGCTGCCCCACCCGGACTGGGAGGACAACGGCTGGATCTACCTGGCCTTCGCGCACGGCGACCGGCGCAACAACACCACCC
>SLMR01000307.1 GCA_007133445.1 Aquisalimonas sp.
GCGCCAGGTGGACGGCCAGCGCAAGGACTTCAAGCGCCTGGGCGTGCTGGGTGACTGGCAGCGTCCGTACCTGACCATGGACTATCGGACCGAGGCCAACATCCTGCGCTCGCTGGGCCGGATCATGGCCCGCGGCCACATGGACCGCGGCTTCAAGCCGGTGCACTGGTGCGCGGACTGCGGCTCCGCCCTGGCCGAGGCCGAGGTGGAATACCACGACCACACCTCGCCGGCCGTGGACGTGCGCTTCGTGGTGGCCGACGAGGACGATTTTGCCGCCCGCGCCGGCATCGATGCCGCGCGCCTGGCGGGGCAGCGGGTATCGATCCCCATCTGGACCACCACGCCCTGGACGCTGCCGGCCAACCGCGCCGTGGCGCTGCATCCCGAGCTGGACTACCGGCTGCTCATCGTGGAGCGCGAGGGCCAGCGGGAGATCCTGCTGCTGGTGGACGGGCTGGATGAGGACGCCCTCGGGCGCTACCGGATGACGGCCGTGGATGAACTGGCGCGGGTCAACGGGGCGGCGCTGGAGCACGCCCGGCTGCACCACCCGTTCCTTGAGATGGACGTCCCCGTGATCCTCGGCGACCACGTCACCACCGAGGCCGGTACCGGTGCCGTGCACACGGCCCCCGGCCACGGCCAGGACGACTACGTGGTGGGCCAGGCCTACGGCCTGGAGATCGCCAATCCGGTGGACGATGACGGCCGCTTCCTGCCGGATACGCCGCATTTCGCCGGCGAGTTCGCCTTCGACGCCAACCGCTCCATCGTCGATCTGCTCCAGGAGCGTGGGGCGCTGCTGGCCCACGTCCAGTACCGCCACAGCTATCCGTGCTGCTGGCGCCACAAGACGCCGATCCTGTTCCGGGCCACGCCCCAGTGGTTCATCAATCTGGAACAGGCCGGCCTGCGGGAGAAGGCCCTGGGGGCCATCAGCGAGGTGCGCTGGATGCCCGCCTGGGGCGAGCAGCGCATCGACGGCATGGTCCGCAACCGTCCGGACTGGTGCATCTCACGGCAGCGCAACTGGGGCGTGCCCATCGCGCTGTTCGTGGACAAGCGCACCGGCGAGCCGCATCCGAAGACCCCGGAGCTCATGGAGACCGTGGCCCAGCGCATGGAGGCGGACGGCATCGATGCCTGGTATGACATCGAGCCCGCCGACCTGCTGGGCGACGAGGCCGAGCACTACGAGAAGGTCCGCGACATCCTGGACGTGTGGTTCGACTCCGGTGTGACTCACGCCACCGTGATGGAGAGCGACGAGCGCTTCCATGTGCCGGCGGATCTCTACCTGGAAGGCTCGGACCAGCACCGTGGCTGGTTCCAGTCCTCGCTGCTCACTTCCGTGGCCATGCGCGACGCCGCCCCGTATCGCGGCGTGCTCACCCACGGCTTCACCGTGGACGCCGATGGCCGCAAGATGTCCAAGTCCCTGGGGAATGTCATCGCGCCCCAGGAGGTGATGAACAAGCTCGGTGCCGACGTGCTGCGGCTGTGGGTCTGCTCCTCGGATTACAGCGGCGAGCTGGCCGTCTCCGACGACATCCTCAAGCGCACGGCGGATGCCTACCGGCGCATTCGCAACACCGCGCGCTTCCTGCTGGGCAACCTGCACGGCTTTGATCCGGCCACCGACATGGTGCCTGCCGAGCGCATGCTGCCCTTCGACCGCTGGGCGGTGGACCGCGCCCTGCAGACGCAGGAAGAGATCGTCCGCAATTTTGATCAGTACGAGTTCCACCGCATCTACCACCGCATCCACAACTTCTGCACCGTGGATCTCGGCAGTCTGTACCTGGACGTGACCAAGGACCGGCAGTACACCACGCCGGAGGACAGCCTGGCGCGGCGCTCCTGCCAGACGGCCATGTACCACATCGCCGAGGCCCTGGTGCGCTGGATCACCCCCGTGCTCAGCTTCACCGCCGACGAGATCTGGCAGCACCTCCCGGGCGAGCGGGGCGAGACGGTGTTCACCGCCGAGTGGTACGACCAGCTCGTGCCGCTGGATGGCGCCGACGGCTTCGACCGGGCGTTCTGGGAGCAGGTCACCGAGGTGCGCGAGGCCGTGGCCCGGGAGCTGGAGGCACTGCGGACCGACAACCACATCGGCGCCTCCCTGGATGCCGAGGTGGATCTCTACTGCCAGCCTGAACTGCTCGCGCAACTGCGCCGGCTGGGCGACGAGCTGCGCTTCCTGCTGATCACTTCCGAGGCGCGGCTGCATCCTGCGAGTGATACTCCTGGCGCGGCGGCCCGGGCGCACCTGGAACGGGGCGGGGAGCTCGGCATTGTCGCCGTGCGCTCCGGGCACGAGAAGTGCGAGCGTTGCTGGCACCGGCGACAGGATGTGGGCAGCCATGCCGCCCACCCGAGCCTGTGCGGCCGCTGCGTGGCCAACATCGACGCCGACGGCGAACAGCGCGGCGTGGCCTGACGTCCCATGCTGCGCCGAGCGCCGTTATGGGCCGTGATCGCCGTGGCCGTGGTGGTCGCGGACCAGCTCACCAAGCTGGCCGCCGATGCCTTGCTGGAGTATCACCAGCCGCTGGAACTGCTGCCGGTGTTCAGCCTGACGCTCAGCTACAACCCCGGTGCGGCGTTCAGCCTCCTGGGTGACGCCGGCGGCTGGCAGCGGTGGTTCTTCACCGCCTTCGCCCTGGCGGTGAGCGTGTTCCTGATCGTCTGGCTGCGGCGCCTGCCCCCCTGGGACCGCTGGCAGACCTGGGGGCTGTCGCTGATCCTGGGTGGCGCCATCGGCAATGTCATCGACCGCCTGGCATACGGCCACGTGATCGACTTCATCCACGTCTACTGGCGCGACTGGCACTACCCCATCTTCAACGTCGCAGACTCCGCCATCACGATCGGCGTCGTCATGATCCTGATCCACGCGTTTTTCCTGGAAGGCCGGCAAAAGAGCCATTCGTAGGGCCGGTCGGTGCATCAAGATGCACCCTACGCCCGCTTCCAGGCCGACCGGGAGCACCCACCGCTCGTAGGAGCGGCGTAAGCCGCGATCATGGCCAGAGCGTGTTCCGGCGGGGTGAAATGCCGGAACGGTACATCGGCAGGGCCGGTCGGTGCATCAAGATGCACCCTACATGGCCCGAGGCAACACCCCATGCAACGGCATTCCGGATGACCCGACGCAACGGTCCATGCAACGGCA
>SLMR01000383.1 GCA_007133445.1 Aquisalimonas sp.
CGTTCTGCGTCAATCGCGATCGCATCGGCTGCAACTGGATCGCTTCTGAACAGGGTGCCTTCTGCCGCTCCTGTGCCATGACGGCGCTGGCCCCGGATCCCGCCGTGGCCAACGCGATCCCCAATTGGGCGCAAACGGAGGCCGCCAAGCGCTGGGTGCTGGACAACCTCGGTCGCTGGCACTGGTTCCGGCCGGAAGACCCGGGGGTCCGTCCCGTGTTCCACATGCTCGCGGAGGGCCCCACACCCGTGCTCATGGGCCACGTCCAGGGCGTGGTGACCATCAGCGTGGCCGAAGCGGACCCTGTGCTCCGCGCAACCCGGCGGCAGGCCCTGGAGGAGCCCTACCGCACCATGACGGGCCACATGCGCCACGAGATCGCGCACATGCTGTGGTGGCGGCTCAGCCTGCGCGCCGACTTCCTCGACGCCTTCCGAGACATGTTCGGTGACGAGCGAGCGGACTACCCCGCCGCAATGCAGCGTCACTACCATCAAGGCCCCCCTCCGGACTGGAAACAGCGCTTCCTGACCACCTACGCATCTGCGCACCCCCACGAGGACTGGGCCGAGACCGCCGCGCATCTGCTGCACCTGACCGACATCACCGACAGCTTCGTCGCCGCCGGTCTCGGAGCGCCTCAACTGCCCGGCGCCGGCTGGGACCCGTACGCGGAACCGGACGCCGAGCGCCTGATCCATGTGGCTACCTCCATTGCTGTCGGCGTCAACAACGTGAACCGGTCCATGGGCCTGGAAGACCTTTACCCCTTCGTCCTGTCAAGCGCGGCACGCCGCAAGCTCACCTTCGTGCACGACTGGCTGCGCCGGGGTGCGCAGGGGCGCTGACCGGCCGCGCAGCTGGGTGCGGTGGCGTACGGAGTGGCTAAACACGTACGCGCTAACCTGCCGGGAGCCATAGGAACAACCGGTTGGCGCGGAGCGCTCCTCCTGAACGCACGAGACGGTGGCCGGTTGTGGGAGGGGACAGCCGCCATGATTCACCCAACCGGCCCCGTAACGAGACCAATGCGCGTGAGCTTCCTGCTCGTGCCGCGTTTCTCCCAGATTGCATTCGTGGCGGCCGTCGAGCCGTTGCGGATGGCGAACGCCCTGGCCGGCAGGGAACTCTATGCCTGGAACACCCTCAGCCGGAACGGCGAGCCGGTGGCGGCCAGCAGTGAATTACGCAGCACGGTGGATTTCGCCTTGCGCACCGCACCGCCGGCGGATTTGGTGATCGTCTGCAGCGGTATGCAGGTTCAGCAGCACCTGCACCACGACGTCCTGGCCTGGCTCCACGGGATCAGCAAGCAGCCCACGGCGCTGGGCTCCGTCTGCACCGGGGCCTACATGCTCGCGGCGGCGGGGGTTCTCGACGGCTACCGGTGTACGCTGCATTGGGAGGAACTCACCGGCCTCCAGGACACCACCCTGTTTCCGCAGGTGGCGTTCGGTGCGGAGCTGTTCGTGATGGACCGGGACCGCTATACCTGCTCGGGCGGTGTTGCGGCCATGGACATGATGCTGACGCTGATCGCGCGGCAACATGGCGCGGATCTGGCGGAACGCATTGCCGAGGAATACATGCGCGAGCGCATCCGTGACTCCACGGAACGCCAACAGACGTCGCTGAAACCCCGCCTTGCCACCAGTCCGCCCAAGCTCGCCGAAGCGATCCAGCTCATGGAGGCCAATCTGGGCGAGCCGCCGACACTGGACGAATTGGCGTCTCTCGCCGGGGCCTCGCGCCGTCAGCTCGAACGCCTGTTCCAGAGGCATCTGCAGTGCGTGCCGACCCGCTACTACATGAACCTGCGCCTGCTGCGCGCCCGCGATTTACTCCGGCAAACGTCACGTCCCGTCACCGAAGTGGGCCTGGCCTGCGGGTTCATCTCGCCACCCCACTTCACCAAGTGCTACCACCAGCACTTCGGCGCGTCGCCCTCGGACGAACGGCGTCTCCGGCGGCAGCGACTGATGTCCGGGGGGAGCCAGCCCGCGCCCTTGTCACGGATGGGATCCCGCCCAACCCCGCTCAACACCAGCGTGCGCGAACGCACCGACTCCCGGCAGCGACGCGGGTAGCATCATCGCACAGTCGAAGCGTTACGTGCCTCGACATCCGCCCCCCGGGGCCAGGAAGGGACCACCACCATGAAAACCCAGTACGGAGCACGCCTGACGCGGGTTGCGCTGCTGCCAGCGACCATGGCAGCCGCCCTGCTGCTAAGCGCCTGTGCCGCAACACCCGTAGCACCCACCACCGCCCTGAGCGAGGCGCGGGAAGCGATTGCCCATGCGGAACAGTCCGACGGCCGGCAGCATGCCAGCGGCGATCTGGACGCAGCGAAACAGCGGCTGGAAATGGCGGAACAGGCCGTGGCCGAGGAGAACATGGTTGAAGCGGAACGCCTTGCCAGAGAGGCGCAAGTCACCGCGGAGCTGGCGTCGGCAAGAGCAGTCGCCGCGAAAGCCGTCGAAGTCAATCGCCAGATGGGGCGTGGCGCCGCGGCACTGACCGAGGAAATGCGTCGTAGCGGAGAACAGCGATGAACAGCCGAATTATCAAGACAATCCAGCACGGCGGCGCCATCACGGCGCTGGCCCTGTCCGTCGCGCTGCTGGCCGGATGCGCATCAACGCCGGAAAGCCCGGCCGGTGCCGTCGACGCACGCAGTAACCTGCAAGCACTGGAGAGTGACCCCGATCTTGCCGAATGGGCAAGCAGCGAACGCCGGGAGGCCGAAGAAGCCGTGCAGCTCGCTGAACAGCCTCTGTCGCGATCAGAAGCCCGACTCGCCGAACATCGTGTGTACATGGCAAACCAGAAAGTCGAGATCGCGCGCGCGGCCGCCACCACGGCCAACGCCGAACATCAACGCCAGCGCCTCGGAGAGGAACGCGATGACGAACGGTTGGCCAGTCGCACCCAGGAAGCGGACCGGGCGCGCCAGGATGCGGACCGGGCGCGGCTCGGCGAAGCGGAGCTACAGCGACAGATCGACGTGCTCCAGGCGGAGGCCACCGAGCGCGGTATCGTCCTGACGCTGGGAGACGTATTGTTCACCAGCGGCAGCGCTGAACTCCAGCGCGACGGGTACGACAACCTCAACCGGCTCGTGGATTTCCTCAACCAGTACACGGATCGCAAGGTCCTGATCGAGGGGC
>SLMR01000258.1 GCA_007133445.1 Aquisalimonas sp.
ACAACGCGGACATCTTTGTGTCCCTGCATGCGGATGCGACGGAAAGTGGCGGTCCGCGTGGATCGTCGGTCTATACCCTGTCCCAGACCGGCGCGTCGTCCCAGGCGGCCAGCCTGCTGGCTCAGCGCGAGAATGCGGCGGATCTACTCGGTGACATCTCCTTGTCCGACAAGGATGACATGACCCGCTCGGTGCTGGTGGATCTCTCCCGTGGTGCGACGCTTGAGGCCAGCGTCGAGCTGGCCGGCGAGGTGCTTCACGAGCTGGCGGGCGTTGGCCCCATTCACCGGGGCGACGTCGAGCGAGCCGGATTCGTGGTGCTGAAGTCGCTGGACATGCCGTCCTTGCTGGTGGAGCTGGCGTTCATCTCCAACCCTGAAGAGGAGCGCCGGCTGCAGCAGGCTGATCATCAGTGGGACCTGGCGCGCGCGGTGTCCCGGGGCGTCACTGGCTATGCGGAGCGCCACCGGCCATCGGGCGGACGCATGGCCTCGTCCGGAAGGGAGTATGAAGTCCAGCGTGGTGACACCCTGAGCGGCATCGCCAGCGAGCACCGTGTCAGTGTCTCCGACCTGCGGTCCGCCAACGATCTCAATGGCGACGTGCTGTCCGTGGGCACGACGCTGCACATTCCCGAGTAAGTCACGGCCCGGCGCCGGCAAGGGTGGCCGGCAGTACGCGGCGTGCGCCATAATGCCGGCGTCCTTCGCCAACGATGCCGTCACCGCCCATGTCTGCGCCCCGTCCGATCAAGGCCCTTCCCGAGCAGCTCATCAACCAGATTGCCGCTGGCGAGGTGGTCGAGCGCCCGGCGTCGGTGGTCAAGGAGCTGATGGAGAACAGCCTTGACGCGGGCGCGGACCGGATCGACGTGGACCTGGAAACCGGTGGCAAGCGCCTGATCCGAATCCGTGACAACGGGCGCGGGATCCCGCGTGAGCAGTTGGCGCTTGCTCTCAGCCGCCATGCCACCAGCAAGATCGGGTCGCTGGATGAGCTCGAGCACGTGGGCAGCCTGGGCTTCCGCGGCGAGGCGCTACCGAGCATTGCGTCGGTGTCGCGCCTGCGGCTGACGTCCCGGGCGTCCGCCGACGAGCACGCGTGGCAGGTGGAGACCGATGGCGACGAGGTGCCGCCGGAGCCCGCGCCCGCCGCGCACCCGGAAGGCACGACCGTCGAGGTGCGCGATCTCTTCTTCAATACCCCCGGGCGGCGCAAGTTTCTCAAGGCGGACCGCACGGAATTCGGGCACATCCAGGAGCTGATCCGGCGGCTGGCGCTGGCGCGTTTCGATGTCAGCATTCACGTTCGCCACAATGACAAGTCCGGCCTGCAGGTTGCGGCCGCCCGGGATCAGGACGCCGCCGAGGAGCGGCTGGCGCGCCTGCTGGGACGGGCGTTCGTGGAGCAGTCCCTGCGCATCGATGTGGAGGCGGCGGGGCTTGCACTCCGGGGCTGGGTTGCGCTGCCGACGTTCTCGCGGACCACGGCCGACCTCCAGTATCTGGTGGTCAACGGTCGTGTGGTGCGTGACCGGCTGGCGTCCCACGCCATTCGCCGGGCCTACCAGGACGTGCTCTACAAGGACCGTTACCCGGCCTATGTGCTCTACATGGACGTGGACCCCGGCCAGGTGGACGTGAACGTCCACCCCGCCAAGCACGAGGTCCGTTTCCGTGACGGTCGTCTGATCTACGATTTCCTGTTCCGTCACCTGCGGCAGGCGCTGGAGTCCGTACGGCCCGAGACGACCGGCGGTGCCGCGGCGCCCGGCGCGCAACCGCCGTCGCCTTCGTCCGATCGGATGCTGCCGCGCGGCGGGGCTGCGGTGGCTCAGCCGGCGGCATCATCCGCTCCCGCGCCACGGCAGGATGGTTTCGGGTTCGGCGTCAGGGAGGCGCAGGCGCTGTATGGTGACCAGGACTCGCACGGCACAGTGGTGGCCGGGCAGCCGCGGGCCGCAGGGAATGATCCGGCTGTGCCCTCCGAGGCCGCAGACGATCCCCCGGACGAGCAGGGGCCGCCACTCGGGTATGCGCTGGCGCAGATTCATGGCGTCTTCATTCTGGCGCAGAATGCCGAGGGCGTGGTGCTGGTGGACATGCATGCCGCTCATGAGCGTATTGTCTACGAGCGCATGAAACAGCAGCTGGCGGCGCAGGGCGTTTCCGCACAGCCCCTACTGGTCCCGGTCAGTGTCGCGGTGGCGCCGGCCGAAGCCGACCTGGCGGAGCGGCACCACGATGCCTTCTCGCGCCTCGGGTTCGAACTGGATCGGGCCGGGCCGGAGACCGTGTTGGTACGACAGGTACCGGCCCTGCTGCGCAATGCCGACGCCGGTGCGCTGGTGGCGGATGTGCTCGCCGATCTGCGTGACTGCGAGGATGCCTCGCGGCTGGAGGCGCGGCTGAACCACGTGCTCGGCACTATGGCCTGTCACGGGTCCGTGCGGGCAAACCGGCAGCTGACTCAGGCGGAGATGAACGCGCTGTTGCGGGACATGGAGAATACGCCCAACAGCGGGCAGTGCAACCATGGCCGGCCGACGTGGACCCGGCTGGCCATGGCCGACCTGGACCGCCTGTTTCTGCGCGGGCAGTAATCCGTGACCGGTCGCGATCAGCCGTTGTTCTGTCTCATGGGGCCAACCGCGTCCGGCAAGACCGGCGTTGCGCTGGAGCTCGCCCGACGCTTTCCCGTGCGCATCATCAGCGTCGACTCCGCTCAGGTCTACCGGGGCATGGACGTCGGTACCGCCAAGCCGTCGCCGGATGTGCTGGAGCGCGTCCCCCACGGGTTGGTGGATATCTGCGATCCGGCGGAATCCTACTCCGCGGCGCGGTTCTGCGACGATGTGCCGGGGGAGGTCCGCAAGGCTCGTGAGGCGGGCCGTGTTCCGTTGCTGGTGGGTGGCACCATGCTGTATTTCCGGGCTCTGGAGCACGGCCTGGCCGACCTCCCCGCCGCCGATGCGGCTCTGCGTGCGCAGATGGAGCGTGAGGCGACCGAACGGGGCTGGGATGTGCTCCACCGGGAGCTGGCGGCGGTCGACCCGGAGAGCGCCCGGCGGATTCACCCCAACGATGCCCAGCGCATTCAGCGGGCGCTGGAGATCTATCGGCTGAGCGGCGCGACCATGACCGCGTTGCTCGCCGACGTGCGGCGCCCG
>SLMR01000159.1 GCA_007133445.1 Aquisalimonas sp.
CGCCTGCAGGACCGCGTGCCCCCGTTCCCGGCGGACACGGCGCGTGCGATCATCGAGCGCTCCTACGAGTGCCCGCTGGACGAGGTGTTCGAGCGTTTCGACGACACCCCCATCGCCTCCGCCTCCATCGCCCAGGTCCACGGCGCACGGCTTCGCGATGGCCAGGAGGTGGTGGTCAAGGTGGTGCGCCCGGACATCGAGCCGGTGATCCGGCGCGACCTCGGGCTCATGTACACCTCCGCCACGCTCACCCAGCGCTACTGGTCGCACGGGCGGCGCCTGCGGCCGCGGGAGGTGGTTGCCGAGTTCGAGAAGACCCTGATCGACGAACTGGACCTGATGCGCGAGGCCGCCAACGCCTCGCAGCTGCGGCGCAATTTCCAGGACTCGAGCCTGCTGTACATCCCCGCGGTGCACTTCCAGCTCACCACCGAGAGCGTGATGGTTATGGAGCGCATTAGTGGCGTGCCGGTGAACCACCTGGAGACGCTGCGTGCCGAGGAGGCGGATCTGCGGCGGCTGGCGGAGAAGGGCGTGGAGATCTTCTTCACCCAGGTCTTCCGCGACAGCTTCTTCCATGCCGACATGCACCCCGGCAATATCTTCGTGGACACCACCAACCCGGCGGACCCCCGCTACATCGCCGTGGACTTCGGCATCGTCGGCAGCCTCGGACCGGTGGATCACCGCTACCTGGCCGAGAACTTCCTGGCCTTCTTCAACCGCGACTACCGGCGGGTGGCGGAGCTGCACGTGGAGTCCGGCTGGGTGCCGCCGGAGACCCGGGTGGAGGAGTTCGAGGCGGCCATGCGCACCGTGTGCGAGCCGATTTTCGAACGCCCGCTGCGGGAGATCTCCTTCGGCGCGCTGCTCATGCGGCTGTTCCAGACGGGCCGCCGCTTCGACATGGAAATCCAGCCGCAGCTGGTGCTGCTGCAAAAGACCCTGCTCAACATCGAGGGACTCGGCCGCCAGCTTTATCCGGAACTGGACCTGTGGCGCACGGCCAAGCCGTACATGGAACGCTGGATGCGCGAGGAGCTGGGCGTCGGCGCGGTGATGCGCAATATCCGCCGGGAGTTGCCGCACTGGGGCGAGGAGCTGCCGCGCATGCCGCAACGGCTACTGGAAGCACTGGAGGCCCTGCACGACACCCGCCGGCAGATGGACAACCAGCGCCAGGAGCTGCAGGCTCTGCGCCGCAGCGTCGACCGCAGCGGCTGGCGCCGCGAAACGACCCTGGTCGGGGTTCTCGTCATCACCGGCGCGGTCCTGCTGGAGGTGCTGGGCGCCCCCCCCGGGCCGGTCATCGCTGGCACCTCCGTCACCGGCTGGGGCCTCGGAACGCTGGGCGGTGTCATTGCGGTAACGGGCTGGTTACGACGTTGAGCCATCGGCAAATCTGGTATCCTTCCGCATCACCGTGATGCGTTTGTCGCATTGCATCATCACCATTCAGGACGACGTGCCGCCTGCAAGTCCCGCTGCGCCGGGGCAATGGCTGGCCGTCATTGGGGTTGCCACATGAGTCAACTGGACAAACTGGTCGGCCTGCTCGACCTCGAGCAGCTGGAGGTCAACCTGTTCCGGGGCGAGAGCCGGGCCATCGTCGGTTCCCGCGTCTTCGGTGGCCAGGTGCTGGGGCAGGCGCTGGTGGCGGCCGGCCGCACCGTGGCCGAGGACCGTTACGCCCACTCCCTGCACGCCTATTTCCTGCGGGCGGGTGACGCTGAGGCGCCGATCATCTACGACGTGGAGCGTGCCCGGGACGGCGGCAGTTTCAGCACCCGCCGCATCGTCGCCATCCAGCACGGGCGGCCGATCTTCAACATGTCGGTGTCGTTCCAGATCCAGGAAGAGGGTTGTGACCACCAGCTGGACATGCCGGCGGATATCCCGGCACCGGAGGATGTGGAGAGCGAAGTGGATCTGATGGAGCGGTATCGGGATCAGCTGCCGCAGCACTTCCTGGACACCCTGATCCACCAGCGGCCCGTGGAGATCCGCCCCATCGACCCGGAACCCCCCATGGAGCCCGAACCCATGGCCCCGTTCCGCAATTCCTGGATGCGCGCGCGCGGCACGCTGCCCGATGACGCGGGCGTGCACCGCGCCCTGCTCGCCTACGCCTCGGATTTCCGCCTGCTGGCCACGGCGCTGCTGCCGCACGGGCGCAGCATCTTCCAGGAACGCACGCAGATGGCGAGCCTGGATCACGCCATGTGGTTCCACCGCCCGTTCCGCATGGACGACTGGCTGCTCTACCACATGGACAGCCCCAGCGCCTCCAACGCCCGCGGTTTCACCCGCGGCCATATCTTCAGCCGCGACGGCGATCTGGTCGCTTCGGTGGTTCAGGAAGGCCTGATCCGGCCGACGGACTGGGACTGAGGAAGCGCCAGGTGTGCGGCTGGCGTGCCGGGACGTCAGCCGGGTAGGTCTAGTAGTTGCGGATGGAGATGGACACGCCGACGGTGTCGTCCTCGCACTCCATGGCCCGCTCGTAGGCCTCGGCCACGAATGCGCCCCCGGGCAGGTTCTGCTCGCACAGAGAGGGCATGACCGCCTGAACCTGGTAGCCGTGTCCGGCGCGGTCGGTCAGCGAGCCATTACTCTGGTGGGTCGGGCCCTCGGCGGGGTCCGCGTCGAATGGCTGCTGTTCGAGCAACACGTCGTCGCTCGCCAGCTCCAGTTCCAGTTGCAGCGGTAGCGTACCCGCCACCTGCTGGCCGGCGACGACGCCAGGCAGCGACAGCGCGAACGCGATACACAGCGATAAGGTGACCCGTTGCATGGATCTACGCACCCCGAATGCACGATCTCGTTGATGAGGCTGGCCATTATAGGAACCTTGTGCGCCGCCGCATAGCGATCTGCGTCACACATCCGGCGTCTGCTCCTCCTCCGGCGGCAGCTGCACGTAGCAGCCGTCGCGCAGCAGCCGGCGCAGCAGATCCCGCCCTTCGACCCGCGCCAGGCTGCGCTCGGGCGTCAGCACCAGGTCCATGACGTGCTCCAGCGGGCCAAAGCCCTGGCGCACGGCGACCGGCACTTCCTCGAGCGCCCCATGTCCGGGGACGAACAGGTAGGTATCGGGGGCCTTCGGGCCCTTGAACACGGCACACAGCATGGCAGTCACCCTGGATGGAAACGGGGCGCGGCAGTATC
>SLMR01000198.1 GCA_007133445.1 Aquisalimonas sp.
CATGGCCTATATCGTGGTGCAGCATCTTGACCCCACCCAGAAAGCCCTGCTCCCCGAGCTGTTGCAGCGGGCCACACCGATGCCGGTGTATCAGGCGGAGCAGGACATGGGCATCGCGCCCGACCACGTGTATGTCATCCCGCCCAATACGGAACTCAGCGTGGCCGGCAACACGCTCCGGCTGGCGACGCCCTCCGAGCCGCGCGGCATGCGGCTGCCGATCAATGTTCTGTTCTCGTCCCTGGCCAGCGCCCGCGGTGAGCGGGCCATCGGTGTGGTGCTCTCCGGCATGGGCGCCGATGGCACGCTCGGTTTACAGGCCATCAAGGCCGTCGGCGGGCTGGCGGTGGTGCAGGACCCGGCCTCGGCGCAATTCGACGCCATGCCGAAAAGCGCCATCGCGGCCGGTTGCGATGACATTCTCGCGCCGGCCGATGCACTGCCGGAGCGGATCCTCGATTACGTGGCCCGGGTTCCTGGGCCGGGGGCGGATGCAGAGGAGCCGCCCAAGCCGGCGAGCGCTTCGGAGCCGCTGCAGCGCATCGTGGCGCTACTTCAGGACCGGACACGTCATGACTTTTCCCTGTACAAGGCGAACACCGTCCACCGCCGCATCGAGCGCCGGATGGCGATTCACGGTATCGGCTCCCTGGCACTCTACGCGCAGTACCTGGAGCACAATGCACAGGAGATCGATCTGCTGTTCCGGGAGCTGCTGATCGGGGTCACCAGCTTTTTCCGCGATCCGGAGACATGGGCTCACATGACGGACACCGTGCTCCCGGACCTTCTGGCGCAGCGATCGGAGGAACGGAATCTGCGCGCCTGGGTGATCGGCTGTTCCACTGGCGAAGAGGCGTATTCCCTGGCCATGGTATTCGCGGAAGCCATGGAGCGGACCGTACGGCAACCGGCGTTCAGCGTGCAGATCTTCGCCTCGGACCTGAGCCCGGACGCGATCGCCACGGCCCGCCGCGGCGACTACCCGCTGTCCATCAGCGACAGCGTGTCCACGGCCCGACTGGAGCGGTTTTTCACCGCCCATGAGCAGGGCTACCAGATCCAGCAGCGCATCCGCGACATGGTGTTGTTCGCGCAGCACGACGTGGTACTCGACCCGCCGTTCACCAGACTCGACCTGATTGCCTGCCGCAACCTGTTGATCTACTTTGATCCCATGCTGCAGCGTCGGTTGCTGCCACTGTTTCACTACAGCCTGCGGCCCAGCGGCGTGCTGCTGCTGGGCAGTTCCGAGACCATCGGGCGTTTTACGCACCTGTTCACGCCCATCAACTCGCGACTCCGGCTGTACCGACGCCAGGACAACACCCCTGCCGGCGGCCGGGAGTTCCTGTTCAAGTCGTTTCCTCCGCTGTCCCGAACATCCAAGGAGCGCCACGTGTCGACGCCCGATGAACCACCCATGATCAACGACCAGCTGCAGGCGGCGGCCGATCAGGCTTTGCTGCAGGTCTACGCGCCCGCGGCCGTGGTGCTGAACGGCGACGCCGACATCGTCTATATCAGCGGACGCACGGGCAAATACCTGGAGCCGGCGGCCGGCAAGGCAAACTGGAACATTCACGCCATGGCCCGGGACGGGCTGCGCAAACCGCTGTTCGACGCCCTGAAACAGGCGGCCGGGCAGGATGAGCCGGTCCAGTTGCACGGCCTGCACGTCGGCACCGCCGCCGGCAGCCAGGGCGTGGACATTACCGTGCAGACATTCCACAACCCGGGCGCGCTGCAGGGGATGACCATGGTGGTCTTCCGGGACGTGACAACCCCTCCGCCGGCCAGTGGCAGCGGCAGCGGCACCCGGCACCGGCTGGAAGCGGCGCATGCGGCGGAACGGCAACAGTACCGCGACGAAATCGAGACGCTGCGCGAGGAGGCACGGGCATCACGGGAAGAACTGCAAAGCGCCAACGAGGAACTGCAATCCACCAATGAAGAACTGCAATCGACCAACGAGGAACTGACCACCTCGAAGGAAGAAACCCAGTCCATGAACGAGGAATTGCAGACCATCAACAGCGAGTTGCAGAGCAAACTCGACGCGCTGGCTCTGGCTCAGAGCGACATGCAGAACCTGCTCAACAGCATCGACATTGCCATCCTGTTCCTGGATCAGGATCTGAACGTGCGACGCTATACTGAACGCGCCACACAGATCATCAGCCTGCGGGAGAGCGACGTGGGGCGACCGTTGCGCGACCTCACCAGCAGGCTGCGATACCCGGAGCTGGAAACCGACGCGCAGCGAACGCTGCGCACCCTGGCAATGGCGGAAAAACAGATCGTGACCGATGACGGCTACTGGTTCTCGGTGCGCATCATGCCCTACCGCCGACTGGACAACGTCATCGACGGTGTCGTGATCACGCTCGTGGATATCACCGACACCAAGCAACTTGAGTCGGCACTGCGCGAGGAGTCGTCGAACCAGCAATCACCGTCGCGGGACTAACGCCCTGCGTCGCCACGCGGCGCACCCGAGTCAACCCGTTCGTCGCCACGCCCGTAGAGTCGCCGGACGCCGCGCACATCACCGGTCTGGAGTTCGTCGAAGGCCTCCGTGTAGAGAAACCCCATCACCTCCCCGGACGGCCCGGGATGGTCCAGGCCGATCGCATGACCGATCTCGTGGATCAGAGTGTATCGAATGTCGTAAACCTCGGTGTCGCCATCGAACCCGACCTTCCATTCCTGCTGGGGGTTCAGGCACACCAGCGCCTGATCAATGGCGCGCACACCGTCTTCAGGATCGGGGGCATAGGAGACGTCGGCAAACGCCCGGCCGCGCGGCCGACTCTGGGCTCCGACCACGATATCGGCTTCCCGGACGTCGCCAACCTCGTGGAACGACAGGCCCGCCACGCGCTCCCAAGCCTGAAACGCGGCAGCGGTCTCACGCACCAGCACCTCCATGGGGAGACGCTGATCGGAGAGCGCCTGCATCGGTGCCAGATCACCACAGTTGCGCGCATCATCGAAACGCAGCGCCTCGTCAGCGAGAGCGTAGCTGACGCGCGCCCCCACCCCTAACTGCGGCTCGCCCCATTTCACCTTGTAGCCGTCCAGCTCGAGCAGCCGGTACCCGCCGTCACCGTCCTGGGCCGACAGCGGAAGCGCCCACGGCAGGAGGACGGCCATGACGCAC
>SLMR01000205.1 GCA_007133445.1 Aquisalimonas sp.
CCGCACATCCTGGCCCGCTTCATGGCCATCCGCTCCGAACAGGAGATGCCCAAGGCCATGGGCGTGGGCATGACCTGGATGGTCTTCTCGCTGATCGGCGCCGTGCTCACTGGCCTGGTGGCTATGGCCTGGTTTGCCGACTCGCCCCTGGATGACCAGGAGGCGGCGTTCATCATGATGAACCAGGTGCTGTTCAACCCCTGGGTTGCCGGCATTCTGCTGGCCGCCATCCTGGCCGCCATCATGAGCACTATCGACTCCCAGCTGCTGGTCTCCTCCAGCGCGCTCACCGCCGATTTCTACAAGGCCATCCTGCGCCGCGAGGCGGGCGAGCAGGAACTGGTGTGGGTGGGGCGTGCCGCTGTTGTCGGGGTCGCCCTGATCGCCACGATTCTGGCCATGGACGACGAGAGCCTGGTGCTGGATCTGGTGGCCTATGCCTGGGCCGGATTCGGCGCCTCGTTCGGACCGGTGATCATCCTGGCCCTGTTCTGGAAGGAGATGACCCGCAACGGTGCCCTGGCGGGCCTGATCGTGGGCGCAGTGACGGTCATCGTCTGGGACCAGCTCTCCGGCGGCCCCGGGGACATCTTCGAGCTCTACGAAATCGTGCCCGGCTTCCTGTTCAGCGCTCTGGCCATCTGGATCTTCAGCCGCTTCGGCCCGCAGCCGCCGGCGGCGATCCGGGTCCAGTTCGAGCGCGCGCACGAGCTACGCTGACCATACATGGGGCGTGCCGCGGGCACCCCCTGGCCCACGCGCGATACCGGCCGTTAGCCGGCTCGCGCCCTGTTGAGGGTTCACTACCCATGATCATCACCCCAGGCCCCCGGCCCGGCGAGCTCCGCCAGGCCATCCGCGCGACCTATCTTGCCGACGAAACCCGGCTGATCGAGCAGCTGTGCCGCGACGCGGCCAGCGATGCAGGCCACCGCGAACGCGTCGCCGGTGAGGCCACGCGGCTGGTTCAGCACGTGCGTGACAACCGTGTCTCCCAGGGCGGCGTGGACGCCCTGCTGCATGAGTACGACCTCTCCAGCAAGGAGGGGGTGGTGCTCATGTGCCTCGCCGAAGCGCTGATGCGCGTCCCCGACTCAACCACCGCCGACCGGCTGATCCAGGACAAGATCAGCACCGGTGACTGGGAGTCCCACCTGGGCCACAGTGAGTCAATCTTCGTCAACGCCTCCACCTGGGGGCTGATGCTCACCGGGCGGGTGGTCCGATTCGACGAGCGCTCCACGGGGGATCTCGCCTACACCGTGCGGCGCATGGTCCAGCGCAGCGGCGAGCCGGTGATCCGGCAGGCCATCCGCCAGGCCATGCGCATCATGGGCAAGCAGTTCGTCATCGGCCGGACCATCGACGAGGCCCTGAAGCGCGCCCGGGAGGACGAGAAGCACGGCTATCGCCACTCCTACGACATGCTGGGCGAGGCGGCCCGTACCATGGACGATGCCGACCGCTACTACGCGGCCTACCAGAACGCCATCAAGGCCATCGCCAAGGCGGGCAAGGGCCGCGGCGTGCTGGACGGCCCGGGCATCTCGGTGAAGCTCTCCGCGCTGCACCCCCGCTACGAGTTCGGCCACTTCCGCGGCAGTCGCGACATCCTGATCGAGCGCCTGGGCAAACTCTCGGAGATGGCCCGGGATGCCGACATCGGCCTGTGCGTGGACGCCGAGGAAGCGGATCGCCTGGACATCTCCCTGGACGTGATCGAGGCGGTCTCCGGCGACGGCAGCCTGGCGGGCTGGGACGGCTTCGGCCTGGCGGTCCAGGCCTACCAGAAGCGGGCCGCACCGCTCATCGACTGGCTCGCCGACCTGGCTGACCGCCACGGGCGGCGGCTAATGGTGCGCCTGGTCAAGGGCGCGTACTGGGACAGCGAGGTGAAACGCGCCCAGGAGGCCGGTCACCCGGACTATCCAGTGTTCACCCGCAAGGCCAGCACGGACGTCTCCTACCTGGCCTGCGCCCGCCGCATGCTGCGTGCCGGCAGTGAGCGCATCTACCCGCAATTCGCCACCCACAACGCCCACACCCTCGCGTGGGTCATGGAAGAGGCCGGCGATGCGCCCTATGAATTCCAGCGCCTGCACGGCATGGGTGAAGCCCTCTACGAGCCGGTGGTGGGGCGACGCGGCCAGAACAAGCCGGTCCGGATCTATGCGCCCGTGGGCAGCCACGAGGAGCTGTTGCCGTATCTGGTGCGGCGGCTGCTGGAGAACGGGGCCAACAGCTCCTTCGTCAACCGCATCCAGGACGAGAAGCTTCCCATCGACGAGATGATTGCCGACCCCGTCGAGGGAGTGGAGGCGCTGAAGAACAAGCCGCACCCGCGCATCCCGCTGCCGGCGCATATCTACGGCGAGCAGCGGCGCAATTCGAAAGGCGTGAACCTGGCCGACCACCTGGTGGTTGAACCCCTGGGCGAGGCCATGTCCCGGGCCGCCGACCGACGCTGGAAGGCCGCTCCACTGATCGGCGGCAAGGCCCGCCACGGCAAGGCGGAACCGGTCCGAAACCCGGCCTGGCACAGCCAGCAGGTGGGCGAGGTGACCTGGGCGACCCCGGAACAGGCCGACGAAGCAGTGGCCATCGCGCTGCGGGCGGCACCCGCCTGGGCGGCAACGCCCGCCGACGAGCGGGCCCGCTGCCTGGAACGCATGGCCGACCTGATGGAAGAGCACATGGCCGAGCTCATGGCCCTGTGCGTGCGTGAGGCCGGCAAGGGCATCCCCGACGCCGTCGCGGAGGTGCGCGAGGCAGTGGATTTCTGCCGCTACTACGCCCAGCGCTGTCGGCTCGATTTCGGTGCCCCCATGCCACTGCCTGGCCCCACCGGGGAGAAGAACGAGATCGCCCTGCACGGGCGCGGGGTGTTCGTGTGCATCAGCCCCTGGAACTTCCCTCTGGCCATCTTCACCGGCCAGGTCACCGCGGCCCTGGCCGCCGGCAACACCGTGGTGGCCAAGCCGGCGGAGCAGACCAGTCTGATCGGTGCCCGGGCTGCAGCCCTTCTCCACGAGGCAGGCATCCCGCCGGAAGTACTGCACCTCCTCCCTGGTGCCGGCGAGATTGGCGGCCGCCTGGTGGCGGACGAGCGCATCAGTGGCGTCGCGTTCACCGGCTCCGTGGCCACGGCCC
>SLMR01000428.1 GCA_007133445.1 Aquisalimonas sp.
TGCCATCGAATTCGGCGTGCCGGAGCGATATCTGGCCGTGCCGGCCCGGCTCGTGGACAATGGCCGCTTTCGTGATGGCCTGTACCGGACACCAGGGGAGATCTGTGGATGCTGCTGGACACTGCCACGCTCGATCGCTACGCGGAGGAGTTCGGCGAGCACCTGAAACAGGAGCGCTTTGCCGATGCCGTGCGGGCGTCGCAGCGGGTGTCGGCCCTGCGCGCCGCCACAGTACTCATGGAGGTGGCACAGGACACGGTGCTCGCGTTCCTGCAGAGCCTCGAGCGTGATCAGGCAGCGGCGGTGTTCAGTCACCTGCCCACGGAGTTCGCGGTCCGACTGCTGGAGGCCATGGAGACCGCCATGGCCGTGCGCCTGCTCGACGAGATTGCCCCCCACGTGGTGGTGGACCTGCTGGCCGAGGTGCCGGAGGAGATGCGCGGCGAGCTGCGCGCGGGCATGGACCCGGCGCTGCTGCAGACCGTGGACGCGCTGTCCGGCTATGGCGAGGACAGTGTCGGCGCCATCATGAGCCCCTCCTATCTCGCGGTCCCGGACACGGCCAGCGCGCACGAGGCGGTGGAGGCCCTGCGCGACGCCCCGTCGGACGTGGAGCGCGGCGCCTACATCTACGTGGTGGATGCCGAGCGCCGGCCGGTGGGTGTGGTGTCCCTGCGCGATCTGACACTGGCGCGGGCCCGCGATGAGGTCACGGATCTCATGACCCGGGACGTGATGGTGGCGCGGGCATCCGATGATGCCGTGGATGCCGCCCGGCGCGTCCGCAGCCGGCGCCTGAAGCTGCTGCCGGTGGTGGATGGTGACAACCGCCTGGTAGGGGTGATGACCATCAGTCAGGCCATGGACCTGCTGGCCCAGGAGGCGGTGGACGAAGTGGCCCACGTGCACGCCGTGTCGGTGGACGAGACCTTCTTCACGCCGCCGGCCGAGGCAGTAAGGCGGCGCCTGCCGTGGATGGCGGCGAACATCTTCCTCAACCTGGGCGCCGTGGTGGTGATCAGCTCCTTCGAGGACACCCTGGTGCAGGTGGCCATCCTGGCGGCGTTCCTGCCCATGATCACTGACATGGGCGGCAACGTCGGCATTCAGGCCCTGTCGGTGTCGATCCGCAGCATGGCCCTGGGGGAGGTGCGCCTGCGTGACTTCTGGCTGGCGGTACGCAAGGAGCTGTTAATCGGCCTGTGCAACGGTATCGCCCTGGGGGCGCTTTTCAGCGTGGTCGCCTGGTTCATGCAGGGCAGCATGGTGCTCGGTCTGGTGGCCGGTACGGCGCTGGCGGTGAACGTGCTGGTGGCCGGCGTGGTGGGCGGCACGCTGCCGTTCCTGATCAAGCGCCTGGGCCGCGATCCGGCCATGATGACCGGGCCGGTGCTGACCACCATCACCGACATTACCGGCGTGACCATTTACCTTGGGCTGTGCACGGTGTTCCTGGCCAGCCTGCTGGCCGGCGGCTGAGGAGGAAGCGGGGTGGATACGCTCTCGCACGTGCTGCTTGGCGGTGCCATTGCCCAGGTGACCCTGGGGCGGCGTGCAGGCAACGTCGCCGTGGGCTGGGGAGCGGCCATCGCGCTGATCCCGGATATCGACGTGCCCATCGGTGCCATGCTGGGCGACGCCGCCGCGCTGACGTTCCACCGCGGCATTACCCATTCCCTGCTGTTCGTGACCCTGCTGGCACCGCTGCTGGGGCTCGCCCTGGAGAGGCTGCATCGCGCCCGCAGTGTGGGCTGGCACCGCTGGGCCTGGATGAGCTGGCTGGTGCTACTGAGCCATCTGGTGATCGACCTGTTCACCTCCTACGGTATCCAGTTGCTCTTGCCGTTCAGTGACCAGGCCTTCGCGCTGGCCAGCATTTCCGTGATCGATCCGCTGTACACACTGCCGCTGCTGCTGACCGTGCCCGTTCTCCTGTTCCTCGGGCGCGAGCGTCGCGGGAGGCAGATGCTGGCCTGGGCGGGGATTGCCGTCTCCAGCCTGTATCTGGCCGGAACCTGGGTGCACAAGCAGCACGTCACCCAGGTGTTCGAGCGCGGTCTGGAGGAAGCCGGCATCGAGGGGGAGCGGCTGTTCGTCAAGCCCACGGTGTTCAACAACCTGTTGTGGCGAGGCATCGTGGAGCAGGAGGACGGCTACCAGGTCGGCTTTCACTCGCGTCTGGATGACCACCTGCCCCGGGAGTTCGTCGCCTTCGAGCGCCGTGGACACAAGCTCGACCCTTACCGGAGTGCGCCCGCGGTCCAGGACCTGTTGCAAGTCTCCGACGGCTACTACCAGGTGGCCGAAGTGGACGGCGACCTGCACTTCCGTGATCTGCGCTACGGCCAGGCGTTCGAGTGGCTGCAGGACGACCGTCCGCACGTGTTCACCTACCGGATCGTTGCGCCCGAGGGCCCGGAGGGTCCCGTCGACATTGAAACCCTGAGTCTGTCGGTGGAGCAGGATCGGGACATGGCCACGCTGCGGGCACTGTGGGATCGCATGTTGGGGGAACATTAGGGGCCGGTCGCGGGGGCGCGCTTGACCTTCATCGGCGATCGCCCTACCTTTTACATGACAATCGAGTCAGGTTTCAGGAATTCGCCATGGCCGCAGGCAACCACGTCCCCGCAAGCTTTCCGCGCACGCGCCGCGGTGCGGAGACTCGTTCCCGCCTGCTGCGTGCCGCAGAGGAGGCTTTCGGCTCCAGGGGGTATCACCGCGCCGGCATCAGCGACATTGCCGCCATCGCAGGGGTCGCCCAGGGCACGTTCTATTCGTACTTCCGGAACAAGGAGGACGTGTTGCGGGAGCTGGTGCGCAACATGGGGCGGGATGTGCGCGCCCACCTTGCCGCGGAGATCACCGGCGCGACGAATCGGCTGGATGCGGAGGCTCGGGGGCTGCGGGCGTTCCTCGCCTACGTGGCGGGCCATCCCTGGATGTACCGGATCCTGCAGGAGGCACAGTTCGTGGACGAGACCATATACCGGGAATATTACGAAGCTTTCGGCAGCAGCTATCTTCGGCTCCTGAATGTCGCCCGGGATGCCGGCGAAGTCCGTGAGGGCAACAACGAGGTCCGGGTCTGGGCGCTCATGGGCATGGCGCA
>SLMR01000081.1 GCA_007133445.1 Aquisalimonas sp.
GCAGAGCTGATCCCGGAGCGCTATACGCGGCGCCAGACGCTCAAGGGCACGGAACGCTACATCACGCCGGAGCTCAAGGAGTTCGAGGAGAAAGTTCTCAGCGCGCGTGAACGGGCGCTCGCCCGGGAGAAGGCACT
Organism: Aquisalimonas sp.; assembly: GCA_007133445.1. The sequence continues at coordinate 138 of SLMR01000081.1, forward strand.
CTACGACGGACTGCTGGAGCAGTTGAACGAGTCCCTGGCTGCGCTGCAGACCGCGGCCCGCGCCCTGGCAGAACTGGACGCCCTGGCCTGTCTGGCGGAGCGGGCCGACACTCTGGACTACAACCGTCCGGAGCTGAATACTGAGCCCGGGCTGACTATCGAGCAGGGCCGCCATCCGGTGGTGGAGCAGGTTCTGGACTCCCCCTTCGTGCCCAATGACGTGCGCTTCAGCGACGAGCAGCGCATGCTCGTGATTACCGGGCCCAACATGGGCGGCAAGTCCACCTACATGCGGCAGGTGGCGCTGATCACCCTGCTCGCCCACGTGGGCAGCTTCGTGCCGGCACGCAGCGCTGTGCTGGGGCCGGTGGACCGCATCTTCACCCGCATCGGCGCCTCAGACGACCTCGCCAGCGGCCGCTCCACCTTCATGGTGGAGATGACGGAGACCGCCAACATCCTCAACAACGCCACCCCCCGCAGCCTGGTGCTGCTGGACGAGATCGGCCGCGGCACGAGCACCTTCGACGGGCTCTCGCTGGCGTGGGCCGCCGCCGAGTGGCTGGCGGAGCGGCTGCAGGCCTTCACCCTGTTCGCCACCCATTACTTCGAGATGACCGCCCTGGCGGACCACCAGCCGGCCGTGCACAACATCCATCTGGACGCCGTGGAGCACGGCGAGCGCATCGTATTCCTGCACACGGTCAAGGACGGCCCGGCGAACCAGAGCTACGGCCTGCAGGTCGCCTCCCTGGCCGGTGTTCCTCGCGCCGTCATCGACGCCGCCAGGCACAAGCTGGAGGAACTGGAGCGGGAGACGTGGCGCCGCGAGGAGCCGGCGGACCAGCTATCCCTGTTCCCGGCAACACCGGAGCCCGGCCCGGCCGAGATCCGGCTGCAGGAGCTGGATCCGGACCATCTGACCCCCCGGCAGGCGCTGGAGCTGCTCTACGAGCTCAAGGGGCTCGTGGACGCCGGGCAAAAGCGCTAGACTATCGCGCCGCCGGGGGAGCCCCGGCCACCCAACCTGTCAGCGAACCTGTCCCGGAGTCAGTGGCCGCCCGGTGCCGCTACGGGGAATCACGTGCAACGGAGTCACCCATGACCTTTGTCGTCACGGAAAACTGCATCAAGTGCAAGTACACGGATTGCGTGGAGGTCTGCCCCGTGGACTGCTTCCACGAGGGACCGAACTTCCTGGTCATCGACCCGGACGAGTGCATCGACTGCACACTGTGCGAACCCGAATGCCCCGCCGAGGCCATCTACTCGGAAGACGACCTGCCGGACGAGATGAGCCATTTCCTCGAGCTCAACGCCGAACTCTCCCAGCAGTGGCCGGTGATCACCGAACAGAAGGATCCCCCGGAAGGCGCCGAGGAATGGGACGGCAAGCCGGGCAAGCTGGAGCTGCTGGAGCGCTGAGGAGCCGCTGTCAGAGATTGTCCAGGCGTTCCAGCAGATCCCCCGGGGACACCTTGCCCTGGAACACCGTGCCGTCTTCAGCCACGAAGGTGGGGGTTGCGTTAATGCCTAGGGAGCGGGCCAGGTCCAGCTGATCCGACACCGGGTTATCGCACTCGCGCTGCTCCACGCTCTCCCCGGCCTTGGCCCGATCCATGGCGTCGTTGCGATCATCGGCACACCAGACACCCACCGCCTTGCGGTAGGAGCCGGTGTTTACGCCGGCCCGGGGCATCTGCACGTAGCGAATGGCAATACCCTTGTCCAGGTACTCGTCCATGCGCGCGTGCATCTGGCGGCAGTAGGGACAATCGATATCGGTGAACACCGTGACCGTGTGGCGTGGCTCGTCGTCCGGCGCGTAGACGACCATGTTGTCCTCGCCGTGATCGTCGATGCGGTCACGGCGCATGTCGCCCTGAGCCACGTCGGAGAGCGACTGCCGGGTGTCCAGGTCCATCACGTCGCCCTGAATGAGGTAGCGACCGTCGCCGGACATGTACGCCACCTGCCCCTGCACCACGATCAGGTAGATGCCATCCAGCGGCGTCTCCTCGACCCGCTCCGGCTCCAGCTCCGGGCTCATCTCCTGCAGGCGCTCGGTGATGCGCTCGGTGACAGTATCCAGGTCATCGGCGGAAACGGTGTGGGCACCAAGCCCCAGGAGGAGCGTGACGGTCAATGCAAGAAAACGAAGCACGCGGAGAACTCCTTTGTCCGGTTGATGGCGGCCAGTTCAGCCCCGCGGATGGTGCCGGGCGTGCAGATCCTGCAGGCGCTGCCGCGCCACATGCGTGTAGATCTGGGTCGTCGACAGGTCGCTGTGACCCAGCAGCAACTGTACCACGCGCAGGTCGGCGCCGTGGTTCAGCAGATGGGTGGCAAAGGAGTGTCGCAGCGTGTGCGGCGACAGGGGTTTGCTGATGCCGGCGGTCACCGCATGCTGGCGAATGCGGTACCAGAACGCCTGCCGGGTCATGCCGCCCCCCCGGGCCGTGATGAACACCGTGTCGCACACCCGCCCCTTGAGCAACGCGGGACGACTCTCCCCCAGATACCGCTCCAGCCAGTCCAGGGCGGATTCCCCGAGGGGCACCAGACGCTCGCGGTCCCCCTTGCCGATGACCCGCGCAACGCCCTGGCGGGTGTTGACCTGGGACAACGTCAACGCGACCAGCTCGGAGACCCGGAGACCGGTGGCGTAGAGCACTTCCAGCATGGCGCGATCACGCAGGCCCACCGGATCCCCGGTCTCAGGTGCCGCCAGCAGGGCGTCCACGTCGCTTTCAGTGAGCGCACCCGGCAACGCCTGCCCGGTGCGGGGCGAGTGCACGTCTGCGGTTGGGTCCTGGCTGCAGACACCCTCGCGCAGCAGCCAGCCGTAGAACCGCCGCAGGCTTGACAGTAGTCGGGCTGTAGAGCGCGGCCGCGCGCCGTTCTGCACCCGCATGGCGAGATAACCCAGCACGGCCGCGCGATCGGCCGTCTCCAGCTGGCC
>SLMR01000255.1 GCA_007133445.1 Aquisalimonas sp.
ACCGCCGCGTCCCCGCGAACCTCGGGGCCGGCATTGACCGCCACCACCGAGGCTCCCTCGGCTTCCAGCCGGGCGCGGGAATCCGCGGGCGCCGACTCCGTCGTAATCACGGTCACGCGGCGACCTTGACGGAACAGTGCCTGTGGCAGGGGAAAATCCAGGCTGGCGGAGAGGATGGCCACGTCCGGCTGTGGCGGCAGACCCTGCTCACGGCGCCAGTCGCGGAGATCACGAAACCCGTGCCGGGAGCTCAGGGGCAGCACATCCTGGGCCGTGCCCAGACGCAGATCGCGAAAGTAGCGGCCGCTGCTGATGAGAACGTCCGCCCGCGCGGCCAGCTCCTGGAACAGCCGCCAGTCACGCGGATCGCCGATGCTGCCGGGAACACCCAGCCGTCCGGTTTCCGGGTTCGCCAAAGCAATGCGACCGTCCAGGGTGGCCACGAAGTTGCCGTAGACCCATGGCCCCAGATGCCCCCGGTCAGGCAGGGCGAGCCCCAGATACAGGCCCGCCAGGGGCAGCGGTTCGGCGGCGCGGGGGAAGACAGGCCGCACGGGTGCGCTGTAGTCGGGATCTGTCATGGAAGATGTCGCCTTTGGCTGAGCACCCGGGATTGTGGGCGCAAGATCAGGCCGGCGGCAATACGAAGCGAAACATTAACGGATGACGTACGATGGAGCGAATAACACCGCACTTTTGCGGGGCACTGCGGTAAACGCATGGACAGCGAGGGGACAGATGCGCGTTGTACTCGTCGATGATCACCAACTGGTTCGCACCGGCATCCGGCGCCTTCTGGGGGACGCCGCGGATATCGACGTCGTGGGTGAGGCTGGCAGTGGTGAGGAGGCGCTACAACTGGTCCGGGAAACCAGTCCGGACGTTGTCCTCATGGACGTCAACATGCCCGGCATTGGCGGCCTGGAAGCGACCCGGAAATTACTGCGCATCGCCCCGGACCTGCGCATCATCGCGCTGACGATTCATGTGGAGGAGCCCTATCCCAGCCGTCTGATGGAGGCCGGTGCGATGGGGTACATCACCAAAGGCTGCGACGAGAACGAGATCCTTGACGCCATTGGCGCCGTCATGCGCGGCGAGCGCTACATCGGCACCGATATCGCCCGGCAGATGGCCCTGGCCGGGTTCGATGGTACCCGCGCCGGTGGGTTTGACAAGCTCTCCCAACGGGAAATGCAGGTGATGATGATGGTCACCCAGGGCTACAAGATGCAGGAGATCTCGGACACGCTCTGCCTCAGCCCCAAGACCATCAGCACCTACCGCTACCGGCTCTACGAAAAGCTCGGCGTGGAAACTGACGTCGAGCTCACCCACCTGGCCATCCGCCACGGCATGATCGACCAGATGCCCTGACCCTGACACCGGGCACGGTGGGCGGGAGTGGCGGGGCGCGGTCACGGATGTGTAGGATTCCCGCATGACCGAGCCACAAGCCTTTGATCCGAACTGCCGTGCCTGCCCGCGTCTGGCCGCCTTCCTCGAAAGGGTGCGCGCGGATCGACCGGACTACTTCGCCGCACCGGTGCCCGGATTCGGGGATCCACGCGCCCATCTCCTGGTGGTGGGGCTAGCCCCGGGCATGCACGGGGCCAATCGCACGGGGCGTCCGTTCACCGGGGACCATGCCGGCATTCTGCTCTACCAGACGCTGTTTGATCTTGGCTTCGCGAACCAGCCTAACGGCGATGATCCCGATGACGGCCTGCAACTCCGGGACGCCCGAGTCATCAATGCCGTGCGCTGCCTGCCGCCGGAGAACAAACCCACCGGCGCGGAAGTGCGCCAATGCAACGGTTTCCTCCGCCATGACCTGGACGCGGCGCCTGGCGGCGCCGCCATTGTCACCCTTGGGCAAGTGGCCCATCGGGCGGTACTCCGCGCCCTGGGGCTGCGCCAGTGCGACTACCCCTTTGGCCATGGCCGGGACTACCAGCTCGCCCGCGACCGTCGGCTGATTTCCAGTTACCATTGCAGCCGGTACAACACGCAGACGCGGCGGCTTACGCCGGCCATGTTCCGCGATGTGTTCGCACGCGCACGGGCGCACCTGGACGACACAGCGCACGAAACCCGATGAGCGAGACCTCCTTTGACGCCAAGGCTCTGGTCCAGTCCCTGCCGGAGCAACCCGGCGTCTACCGCATGCTGGATGCGGACGGTCAGGTGATCTACGTCGGCAAGGCGCGCCGCCTGCGCCGCCGGGTAGCGAGCTATTTCAATGCCTCGGTGAAGAATCCCCGCACGCGAGCGCTGGTGGGGCAGGTGGCGGACATCCAGTTCACCGTCACCCATACCGAGGCCGAGGCGCTGATCCTCGAGAACAACCTCATCAAGGAGCACAGCCCGCGTTACAACGTGCTGCTCCGTGACGACAAGAGCTACCCCTACATCTACCTCTCGGCCCAGCAACAGTTCCCGCGCCTGGGATTCCACCGCGGTGCGCGCCGCGCACCGGGGCGCTACTTCGGCCCGTTCCCGAGCGCCGGGGCCGTGCGCGAGACCCTCAGCCACCTGCAGAAGGTGTTCCCGGTGCGCCAGTGCGAAGACACGTTCTTTGCAAACCGTTCGCGCCCCTGCCTGCAGTACCAGATCAAGCGCTGCACGGCGCCCTGTGTGGGGTACATTTCGCCGGAGGAGTACGCCCGCGACGTGGAGCACGCCATCATGTTCCTCGAGGGCAAGAGCGGGGAGGTCATTGACCGCCTGGTGGCGCAGATGGAGGCGGCTTCGGGAGACCTGGACTTCGAGAAGGCGGCGCGACTGCGGGACCGGATCGCCACCCTGCGGCGCATTCAGGAAAAGCAGGCCATTACCGGCGAGAAGGGCGACCTGGACGTGGTGGCCGCGGTCACCGAGGCCGGCGTGACATGCATCCAGGTGTTCGTGATCCGCAACGGCCAGAACCTGGGCAACAAGAGCTTCTTCCCCAAGGCACCGGATGCTACTGACACCGGCGACGTGCTGGCTGCGTTCCTGGCCCGTTACTATCTCGGGCGCGCCACCCCCCGGGAGATCCTGGTCAACATGGATGTGCCCGAGCGTGAGGTCCTGGAAGCCGCGCTGGGACAGGAT
>SLMR01000055.1 GCA_007133445.1 Aquisalimonas sp.
GGACGACGGCGACTGTGACGCGTTTGCCGACCCCTGCGAGGGAGCTCTCGACTGCACGGAGGACCCGGCCATCGCCGTCGCCTGGGAGGAGTGGTCGGAGGAAGATGGTCTGTGCCACATTGTCGTAACGCGACAGGCCAGCGGTGCCACGCTCCTGGCAACGTTGGTGGACCCGAGCAGCGCACGCGCCGAGGTACCGTGATGAACTGGAACGGCGGTTCACCCGGAGAGCGGGCTGTCCGACCAGTCTCCCGGGCCGGCGGGCCAGACTGAGGTGAGCCCGTGAACTGGAGGCGCACGGCCGGATTGTCACTACTTGAGCTTGTACTCGTGATCGTGATTCTCGGTGCCATCTCGGCCGTCACGGCTCCGTGGCTCATCCAGCTGACGGAGGGCTACCGCACTGGCAGTGACAGCCAGATCGACCGTAACCGCACCCTCATCGCCCTGGAACGCCTGCAGATCGCCATCCGGAGGGCCGACACCGTCACCCAGGTCGATGAGCAGGAGTTGATACTGCTGGACGAAAACGGCGACGCCATCACCTGGAGCATTGACGGCGACACCCTGCAGCGCGAGGCGCCGAATGGTCAAACAGCGCCGGTGCTCCGCGGACTGGGCCCGGGCAGTTCGTTCGGGCTGGAATCGGCGGCGAACACCATGATCGTCACCATTGCGCTGGAAGCCGCCGAAGGTCCACCGATTCCAGTGGTCACGGCCTACAACCGTCGGGGACTGCAATGAACCGGGCGCACGCGCGTGGCATCTCCCTGATCGTACTGCTGGCGGTGATCGTCGTCCTCGGCGTGATCGCGGCCGCGCTGGCGCAGCTTTACGTGACCTCGGCGCAGCTCAGCAGCGACCGCACCGCACGCGCCCAGGCCGAGGCCGTCGCGGAGGCGGCTCTGGCTCAGGCAAGCGTGTGGGTCAGAAACCCGGCGGAGGACGCAGAGGAAACGTGCAACGACCTGACACAGATATCGGTCTCGCTCAATGGGGCCACTGGCGAGATCGTCGATGCACGGTGGCTCAGCGGACGGTGCCATGTCCAAGCCCGGGGCACCGCCGCAGTCGCCGAACGCCACGTTCGCGGTGTACTTCGCGGCTACGGGGAGCTCCTTGCCAGGCCGGACGCATGGTCCGCCCAAACCGAAGATGTTATTGACGACGCTGAACCCGGCGTACTCACGCTTTGCCCGGACCCCGAGCCGCCCGGAGCCGGAGTCGGACCGGGCCCGTGCCGGGGAGGCGGCAACTTGTCGCGACACGCGAGCATTACGGCTGACAACTCCGAAAAGTTGTTCCCGACCCGTTTCCTGGACGACGAGGAACTGCTCCCGATCAGCAGCGAGGGGCAGGACGCCTGGTTCGCAGCCGCCGTCATCCCCGAGCAGGACGATGAACCGATCACAATGGGCATCGAAGTGACCGCAGCCGGCGGCAGCCTGGTCTGTGACGACCTCACGATTAACGAGGACGGCGAAGCGGAGGGGGGCTCGGGCTGCACGGTCGCTCCTGGCGACGACATCCCGGACGAATTGAACGACGCCAACGTCGTCGTCGCGTTCGATGAATCTGTTGACATCGACGACATCGAAGCCATTACGCTCACCTTCGAAACGCAGGCCATCAGGGTCTTCATCGGGTTTCCATGCCTGGGCCGGCCCGGTTACTGCGCAGCCCACACGCGGCCGCTGGAGCCGTGGACCTGGGCCTATACGGACGCTGAGTAAGCGGGCATCCGGCTATCTCGGGAGACGACGCGCCGCCACTCGGCTTCCCAGCCGTACCAGAGTCCAGCCGATGGAGACGGAGGCGGCCGCCAGCGCGGCCATGCGCAGCGCCTCTTCCAGGGCCAGCTCCCGGGTGACGGCGAGATCCGGCGCCAGTAGCCGTACGGCGGCAGCCGCACTCAGCAGGGAAAACGTCACCACCAGCGCAAGGTAGTAGAGCTGGCGCCGCCTGAGGCCCAGGATGACGAAGGCGACCAGGTGAATCAGGAAGATGACCAGCAGAAGCGCGGTAAACATGGCTCTCCCGTCGCGATCGGTGGTTGCTGCGTCAACCTCCCGCGCAGCTCTGATGGCCAGGACCGTCGCGGTAGCGATCCAGCAGCGCCTCCAGGAGCACACGCTGCACGGGCTTGGCCATGTAATCGTCGACGCCGGCGGCACGCAAGGCCTCCCGGGCCTCCGGCTGTGCGTGCCCGGACAGCGCCACGATCGGTGTACGCCGGCAACCCCGCCGCTGCTCGTCATGGCGAATCCGGCGCACGGCTTCATCCCCCGGCATGCAGGGCATGGTGACATCCATGAGGATGAGATCATAGCGTGAGGACAGGGCCGCCTGTACGGCCGCCCTGCCGTCGCCAACGGTGTCAACGCTACACCCGAGCCGCTCGAACATCGCACGCATCAGGATCTGGGTCGTCTGGTCGTCGTCCGCAATCAGGATGGCGGGTCGATTCGGCTCCCGTGCAGCAGTGTCCGATTCGTGGTTCACGGCCGCTGTAGCAACCTCCTTCGCAGGAACACCCGTCACTGTGCACGCTTCGTAACACCGCTACCAAAACGGGCGTTAACCAGCTGGCATGTGGCGTGCGTAGTATTCCCGCCTGCCGGGCCGGTTACAATATGGCGAATCGAGATATTGCAATGACGCCCCATGCCCGCACGCGCTGCACAAACCGTTCTCCTGCGCCTGATCACGGTCATCGTGCTGGCACTGCTCACCGCCTGCGACGAGCCTTCGGAATCAGGGGATGATACCGCCGTCCTTCAGGGGAGCACGTTCGGCACCTTCTACCAGATCACCCTCCCCGGCGACTGGTCCGAGGAGGAACAGGCCACGCTGCAGGAGGGTGCCGAGCAGGTCCTGGACGAGGTGGACGCGAGCATGTCCACCTACCGGGACGACTCGGAGGTAAACCGCCTGAGCCGGACTCCACCGGGCGAGTGGGTGGACGTCTCCGAGCCGCTATTCACCGTGCTCGCCATCAGTCAGGAGGTCGCCGAAGCCACCGACGGGGCCATGGACGTCACCGTCGGTGCCCTGGTCCGGCGCTGGGGCTTCGGCCCGGATCA
>SLMR01000039.1 GCA_007133445.1 Aquisalimonas sp.
CGTGCCAGATGGACATGCCGCCGGGTTCCACGGATTCCACCGCGGCGGTGACCTCGCCCCAGCCGCCGAAGGCGGCAATGCCCACCGCCGGCACCAGCAGCAGGGCGCAGAACATGAGAATGCCCTGCACGAAATCGGTCCAGCTCACGGCCAGGAAGCCGCCCAGGAACGTGTACGCCAGGATCACGGCGGCACCCACCAGCAGGGCGGTGTAGTAGTCGAGGCCGAAGGTGTTCTCGAACAGGGTGGCGCCAGCGACCATGCCGGAGGAGGTGTAGAAGGTGAAGAACAGCAGGATCACGATGGCGGAGACCACACGCAGGATGCGGCTGTCGTCCTCGAAGCGCTGCTCCAGGAAGTCCGGCAGGGTGATGGCGTCGTTGGCCATCTCCGTGTGTCGGCGCAGGCGCCGCGCGACGAACAGCCAGTTCAGGAATGCGCCCACTGACAGACCGACGGCGATCCAGATCTGGTTCATGCCCGCGGCATAGACGGCGCCGGGCAGCCCCAGCAGCAGCCAGCCGCTCATGTCCGAGGCCCCGGCGCTCAGTGCGGTGACACCGGGGCCGAGCTTGCGTCCGCCGAGAATGTAGTCCGACAGGTTGTTCGTCACCCGGTAGGCGAACAACCCGAACATGAGCATGAGAATGAGGTAAAGGATGAACGTGGTGACGGTAGGGAGGTTCAGTTCCGCTTCCATAGAGTCGTCCTGGCGCCGTTGGGTGGGCTTATTGTCCGGAGAGCGCTCCGGTTGCTGTTACAGCGGCCACCACTGGACGCGGACCGGCGACACACGCACTCCGCGCAGGGCGTGACACAGCAACCAATAGCAGTCCGCCCCTGGAAACACAATGCGCCCAGCCGATTTCTTTGCAGACATGAATGGGAATCATTATCATTAGCAACAACCCTTGGCCTGGAGAGCCACCCCATGCGCGTTGCATTACCCGCTGTCGCTGCCCTGCTTGCCCTGTGCCTCGCGCCGCCGGTGGTGGCGGATGATGATCAGATCACGGTGTATTCCGCGCGCCAGGAGCACCTGATCAAGCCGTTGTTCGACCGTTTCACCGAAGAGACCGGCATCCGGGTGCGTTACGTCACCGACAACGCCGGTCCGCTCCTGGCCCGCCTCAAGGCCGAGGGCCGCAACACCCCCGCCGATATGCTCATGACGGTCGACGCAGGCAACCTGTGGCAGGCGACTGAGGAGGGCGTGCTGGCCTCCGTGGATTCCCGGACCCTCCGCGACAACATTCCGGAGTACCTGCGCGATCCCGACGACCGCTGGTTCGGGCTCTCGGTCCGTGCGCGCACCATTGTCTACAGCACCGACCGGGTGGACCCGGACGAGCTGAGCTCCTACGAGGCCCTGGCCGACCCCGAGTGGGAGGGTCGCCTGTGCCTGCGCACCTCGCGCAAGGTCTACAACCAGTCGCTGGTCGCCATGATGATCGCCCGCCACGGCGAGGAGAAGACCCAGGAGATCGTCGAGGGCTGGGTGGACAACCTGGCGGCTTCGCCGTTTTCCAACGACACCTCGGTGATGAAGGCGATCGAGGCCGGCCAGTGCGATGTGGGCATCGTCAACACCTACTACTTCGGGCGGTTGCAGAAGGACGACCCGGACATCCCGCTGGCCCTGCACTGGGCCAACCAGGACGAGGAAGGCGTGCACGTTAACGTCTCCGGCGCTGGGGTTACCCGCCATGCCGGCAACCCCGAGGGCGCCCGCAAGTTGCTCGAGTGGCTCTCCGGCGAGGAAGCGCAGGAGATGTTCGGTGCCCTGAATCACGAGTACCCCGCCAATGATGGCGTGATGCCGGAGGACATGGTCGCCGGCTGGGGCGAGTTCAAGCGTGACACCATCAACGTCGCCGAAGCCGGTCGCAACCAGGTGCGCGCGGTGATGCTCATGGATCGGGCCGGGTACCGCTAGCCGTGGCCACCACGGGCTCCCACGTCGCCACCGGCACCGGGAGTGTCCCGCGCTGGCGCTGGCCGCGCATCCGCGGCTGGCGCTGGTTCGCCTGCCTGGTGGCGGTGGTGATCGTGGCGCCCATCCTGGTGACCGTGCTCTCCTGGCTGGAGCCCGACACGACGGTCTGGCCGCACCTGGCCGAAACCAAGCTGCCCCTGCTGATCCGCAACACCCTGATCCTGATCGTCGGCGTGGGCGTCTCCGTGCTGTGCCTGGGCGTGTCGCTTGCCTGGCTCACCGCGGTGTGCGAATTCCCCGGCCGGCGCTGGCTGGAATGGGCGCTGATGCTGCCCCTGGCGGTGCCGGCGTACGTGCTGGCGTTCGTGTTCATCGGCATGTTCGACTACAGCGGCCCGGTGCAGGGCGCCATGCGAGAGTGGATCGGCCCGGGAGCCGGGCTGCCGCCGATCCGCTCCACCGGCGGGGTGCTGCTGGTCATGTCCCTGGTGCTCTACCCCTACGTTTACATGCTGGCGCGCACGGCGTTCCTGCGGCAGGGGCAGCAGCAACTGGAGGCGGCGCGCATCGCAGGCATGGGGCCGTGGCAGGCGTTCTTCCGGGTGGCCCTGCCCATGGCGCGTCCGGCCATCGCCATCGGCACCGCCCTGGCGCTGATGGAGGCATTGGCGGATTTCGGCGCCGTGTCCGTGTTCAACTACGAGACCTTTACCACTGCCATCTACAGCGCCTGGTTCGGGTTCTTCAGCCTGGAGGCAGCGGCCCAGCTGGCATCCCTGCTGCTGCTGTTCATTGCCCTGGCGCTGTTTGCCGAGCGCTACACTCGTGGCCGGGCGCGCTTCTACCAGCGCGGGGAGGCGCGCGCGGCGCAACGGCTTCAGCTGCGCGGCTGGCACGCCTGGGGGGCCACCGGGTATGCCCTGGCGGTGCTGGTGCTGGCGTTCGCGATGCCCATGGTACAGCTGGTGCTCTGGGCCGCCGGCGAGGTGGCCGGTGGCGTCGACGCCCGCTACCTGAACCTGGTCTGGCGCACCGTGGCGCTGGGGGCCATGGCGGCCTTCATTACCGTCGCCCTGGCCCTGCTTCTGGCCTACGCGCGGCGCGTTCAGCCGGACTGGCTGACGCGGCGCGCGGTGGC